>PNJM01000548.1 GCA_013821865.1 Rhodocyclaceae bacterium | reverse complement strand
ACGGATCGGTCATGACAAAAGAACTGGACATCGATACGCTGGCAGTGCGCGCGGGCACCGCGCGCAGCCAGTTCGGCGAGCATTCCGAGGCGCTCTATCTCACATCGAGCTTTGTCTTCGACAACGCGGCGCAGGCGGCGGCGCGCTTCTCCGGCGAAGAGGAGGGCTTCGTCTATGGGCGCTTTTCCAACCCGACGGCGAGCGCCATGCAGGAGCGCCTGGCGGCGCTGGAAGGCGGCGAGGCATGCATCGCCACGGCCTCGGGCATGGCGGCAATCCTGTCGACCGTCATGGCGCTCATGAAAGCGGGCGAGCATATCGTCGCCGCGCAGAGCATCTTCGGCGCGACCCAGCAGCTCTTCGGCAACATCCTCTCGAAGTTCGGCGTGGAGACCACCTTCGTCGCGTCGAGCGATCCGGCCGCCTTCCGCGCCGCGCTCAGGCCGCAGACCAGGATGGTCTTCATCGAAACGCCGTCGAACCCTCTGACCGAGATTTTCGACATTGCCGCGCTGGCGGAAGTCGCGCATGCCGCCGGCGTGCTGCTGGTGGTCGACAACTGCTTCTGCTCGCCTGTGCTGCAGCGGCCGCTGGAACTGGGCGCAGACCTTGTCATCCACTCCGCCACCAAGTATCTCGACGGGCAGGGCCGGGTACTGGGCGGCGCCGTGGTCGGGCGCAAGGAACTCACCGAGGAAGTGTTCAAGTTCCTGCGCACCGCCGGTCCTACCATCTCGCCCTTCAACGCCTGGATCATCCTGAAAGGCATCGAGACGCTGAGAATCCGCATGGAGGCGCAGTCGGCCAATGCGCTGGAACTGGCGCGCTGGCTCGAAGCGCAGCCACAGGTGGCGCGCGTGTTCTATCCGGGGCTGCCTTCGCATCCGCAGCACGCATTGGCGCTGAAGCAGCAGAAGTCGGGCGGCGCGATCCTTTCCTTCGAGGTGCGCGGCGGACGCGAGCAGGCGTGGCGCGTGGTGGACTCGACGCAACTCGTCTCGATTACCGCCAA
>PNJM01000547.1 GCA_013821865.1 Rhodocyclaceae bacterium | reverse complement strand
CATGCTGAAGTGGGCACTCATTTTTGCGCTCGTATCCATCGTCGCCGGTCTGTTCGGCTTCACCGGCATCGCTGCCGGCGCCGCCGGTATCGCGAAGATCCTGTTCTTCGTGTTCGTCGCCATTTTCGTCGTACTGCTCGTGCTCGGTCTGCTCGGCCTGAAGGCCATCGACTGAGCGCGGCGCACCGAACCGGAAAGGAGATCTTCATGAACCTCGCAAGCCTTCCGTCGTCCGGCCGGCCGGATACGGCCGGTCCGCTCGAACTGGACCACGCGGCACTGCAGTGTGTGCACCAGCACCTCGATGATGGCGCGGTCACACCCGCCATCGGTCCCTGGGCGGCCGACATCGTGCGCCTGCTCAACGGCGCACTGGCCACCGAGCTGGTCTGTGTACTGCGCTACAAGCGCCACCACTTCACCGCGACCGGTCTCAACGCGCCGGCGGTGGCCGCTGAATTCATGGTGCACGCGAACGAGGAGGCGGCGCACGCCGACCGTCTGGCCGCGCGCATCGTGCAGCTCGGTGGCGAGCCCGATTTCAGCCCCGAGGGGCTGCTCGACCGCAGCCACGCAGGCTACGACGCGGCGCTCGATCTGAAGTCCATGCTGCGCGCCAATCTGCTGGCCGAGCGGGTGGCGGTAGAGGCCTACCGCCAGATGATCGCGCTCGTGGCCGACAAGGACCCGACGACCCGGCGTCTGCTCGAAGACATCCTGCTCGACGAGGAAGAGCACGCCGATGAACTGGCCGGTCTGCTCGAACAGTGACCGACTCAACCCGTCCGCGGGCACGCAGGTCGTGTCTGCCGGAACTTCCATCCATCCATGAAAGGAATCGCCATGAATACCGATCGTATCGAAGGCAACTGGAAGCAGATCAAGGGCAAGGTGCAGGAGCAGTGGGGCAAGCTCACCGACGACGACTTTGACGTCATCGCCGGCCGCCGCGAACAGCTCGCCGGCAAGATCCAGGAGCGCTACGGCATTGCCAAGGACGAAGCCGAACGACAGGTGCGC
>PNJM01000546.1 GCA_013821865.1 Rhodocyclaceae bacterium | reverse complement strand
CTGGCCGACCTGGAGCTGCGCGGGCGCGCCGAGGGCTCGGCATCGCTGGAGATCACCGGCAAGCTCAATCCGCTGGCCAAGCCGCTGGCGCTCGATATCCAGGGCAAGGTGCGCGACCTCGAACTGCCGCCCCTTACGCCTTATTCCGTCAAATACGCGGGGCACGGCATCGAGCGCGGCAAGCTCAGCATGGATGTCTCTTACAAGGTGCTGCCCAACGGCCAGCTCACGGCGAGCAACAAGCTGGTGCTCAACCAGCTCACGTTCGGCGACCCGGTGGAGGGCGCCCCCAACAGCCTGCCGGTGAAACTGGCCGTGGCCCTGCTGTCCGACAGCCGTGGCGTGATCGACCTCGATCTGCCCATCAGCGGCTCGCTGAACGACCCGCAGTTCAGCATGAGCGGCCTGATCGTGCGTGTGATCGTCAATCTGATCGGCAAGGCACTGATCGCGCCCTTCAGCCTGCTGTCGGGCGGCGGCGCCACCGACCTCAGCCAGACCGAGTTTGCGCCGGGCTCGGCCGCCATCGAGGCCGCGGCTGCCGAGCGCCTGGACAAGCTGGCGCAAGCGCTGAACGACCGGCCTGGCCTGAGCCTGACGATCACGGGTTGGGCGCAAATGGATGCGGAGCGCGCCGCCCTGCAAGCCCAGGCCCTGGAGCGCGCGCTGCTGGCGGAACGCCGCCGCGAGCTCAGGCGCCAGCAGAACGCCGTGGCGCGCAAGCAGGCCGAAGCGCTGAACGATGTGGAGCAACTCAGCGACGCCGACCGGGAACGCTTGCTGAGTCAGGTCTACAAGGCCAGCAATCTGCCCAAGCGGCCTCGCAACCTGCTGGGCATGCTCAAGGATATCCCGCCGGTGGAGATGCGGGCGATGCTGTTGGCGAGCTATGAAGTCAAGGAGGAGGCCGTGAGGCAATTGGCCTTGGCGCGCGCTGTCGCCCTGCGCGACGCACTGATTGCGCGCAAGGTGCCGAATGAGCGCATTTTTCTGGCCTCGGCCCGGCTGGCCGAACCCGAC
>PNJM01000545.1 GCA_013821865.1 Rhodocyclaceae bacterium | reverse complement strand
CGGGCCAGGCCGGCAAAAGCTGGCTGGTCGAACCCGGCACAGCCGAAGCGCCAGCGACGACCGTCAGTTGGACGTGATGCCGGCCTGCTTGATGATGCCGGACCATTTCGCGAGTTCGGCCGCTACGAAGGCCTTGAACTCGGCCTGCGACGAGCTGGAGGGCTCCACCCCGATCTCGATGAGCCGCTTCTGGACTGCGACGTCCGCCACCGCCGCCCTCACCTCCCTGCTCAGCCTCTCCAGCACGGCCGCTGGCGTTCCCTTCGGTGCCGCCAGCCCGAACCAGGCATAGGATTCGTAGCCGGAGACGCCGGCCTCGGCCATGGTCGGCACGTCCGGCAGGGCCTTGCTGCGCGTCCTGGTGGTGACGGCCAGCGGCCTGACCTGACCGGCCTGCAGTTGCGCGACGACGTTGGGGATGAGCTGGAAGCTGACCGGCACGTCGCCGGAGACGAGATCCAGCGCGATCTGACTGCCCGACCGATAGGGCACATGCACCATCTTCGTCCCGGCGACGATGTCGAAATAGGCCGCCGCCAGATGCTGCGACGAGCCCAGACCGACCGAGGAATAGCTGATCGCGCCGGGCTGCTTCTTCAGATGCGCGATGAACTCCTGGACGTTCGCCACCGGCACCTTGGCCGGGTTGACGACGAGCACATTGACCAGCGTCGCCACGGGCGAGATCAGCTCGAAATCCTTCTCGGGATCGTAGGGCACGCCGCCGAGCGAGGGGTTGAGCACGAAGGGGCCCGGTGCGGCGAAGATCAGCGTATACCCGTCCGGTTCGGCCCGGGCGACGGCCTGGGTGCCGATGTTGCCGCCCGCGCCGGCCCGGTTCTCGACAAGGACGCGCTGGCCGAGCTGTTCGCCCAGCTTGTCGGCGACGATGCGCGCGATCGTGTCGCTGGCGCTGCCGGGGCCGAAAGGCATGACCAGCTTGATAGGCCGGTCTGGGTAGCTTTGTGCCCCTGCGCCGGACGCCAGCCCGAGCCAACAGGCTCCGAGCAGTCCGATGAG
>PNJM01000544.1 GCA_013821865.1 Rhodocyclaceae bacterium | reverse complement strand
ATAGTAGCCGATGCCGGCATCGCCGGCGATCATCTCCGCGACCACCGTGACGATGAAGGCCAGGCCGATCGCAACCCTGATCCCGGCAAAGATGAAGGGCAGCGTCGCCGGCAGCAGCACGGCCCGCATCCTGCGCAGCGGCGGCACCCCCAATGTGCGCGCCACCAGACGATAGGTCGGCTCCACCGAGGTCGCGCCCTCGAGCGTGTTGATGAAGACCGGGAAGAACGCCGTCATCGCGACGACCGTGATCTTCATTCCGTCGTCGAGCCCGAGGAAAAGGATCAGCGGCGGCACCAGCGCCGGAACCGGCAGCGGCCGCAGCAGCTCGACCAGAGGCTCGACGGTCAGGCGCAGCCAGCGGCTGGACGCGAGTGCGAGCCCGACGAGCACGCCGATGGCGCTGCCGAGCACGAGGCCTGCCAGCATGCGGTAAAGCGTGCCGACCAGCGCGAGCAGGAGATCGCCGCCGGCGAGGCTGGTGGCTGCGACCGCCAGGGCCTGCGTCACCGGCGGCCAGTTCTCGCTGCGCACGATCCCCAGCCTCGCGGAGAGTTCCCAGGCCAGCAGGAGCAGCACCACGAGCAGGTAGCCGCTGACGCGGCGCCGGCCCGGAAGTGTGCCGTTCCCGGCGGAGCCCGTGGCCTCGCGGGAGGGTCGTGCTCGCCGCAGCGGAGCGCCGGACGCTACGGAGCCTTGCGGCATGGCGCCTCCTCCCTCAATGCACGCGCCCGGTCTCGTAAAGATAGCTTTCCGCCTTGGGCACGGAGGTGAGCATGCCGTACCGCTTCATTCCCTCGGCGATGCGGTCGAGATTGGCCGTGTCCACGCCTCGCGGATAGCTCGGCCAGGCCAGGAGCGCGCGCAGCCGTTCCGGCGGCAATTGCGTGAACTTGGCGATCAGCTCGACATGGGCGGGGTTGCCCTTGTTGCCCTCGCACCATTCGGCCCCGTTGCGATGGGCCCGAGTGAAGGCCTGCACGATCTCCCTGTTCCTATCGATATAGCTCTGCGTGGCGG
>PNJM01000543.1 GCA_013821865.1 Rhodocyclaceae bacterium | reverse complement strand
TTCAGGCGGATGGACGGGATGCGGCGGTCCTGCGCCGCCTCGACGATGCAGCCGGTGCTCGGGCCGAGGCAGTGTTCGTCGACCAGGTCGCGCAGTTCCGAAACGGCTGCCTTGACGTCGAACGGGCGGTCGTCCATCGCCGACAGCACCAGTTCGCGGGCGGCGAGTATCGCGGCGCGGCTGACGATGTGATTGCCGGAAATGACCACGACCTTGTAGACGCCGCGCTCGGACGTTTCGCGCGCCTTGCCGAAATTGCCCTTCATGCCGGCCTGGTTCTGCAGTTCCAGCGTCACGTGTTCGAGGATGTGGCCGGGCCAGGTGCCTTCGCGCAGCCGGCGCACGAAACCGCCGCGCTCTTCGTAGCTGCAGGTGTGTTCGTGCAGGGCGGGCAGCCAGTCGATCAGGCGATCGACGAAGCCGGGAATGGTGTTCGAGGGGGAGTCTTCAAGTTCGCCGATGTCTATCCAGACTTCGAGCGCTGGAACATAGGTCCAGATGTTGGGGCCGCGCAGTTCGAGGGTGCGCAGGATTTCGATCGAGCGTTTACTCATCGTGCGGGGTCGGTGGTGGTCCGGAGCCCCGAGGTTGTTGAAAACATCGGCTTAACGGCGTTTTTGCGCTTTGGTTGACAGCTTTTTCATCTATTTTTGAACCTGCGTCGGGGACGTGTTCCGGCCCTGTCGCCGGCGCTATACTCCGCCGCCTCGCCGGGCCCCACGTCGTCGAGCGCGTGCTCGTCGCTGGCCCCGCTTCATGCGTTCTTTTCCGCACTCTTGCCGCCCGAAACCACCTCGATGACCCGCGCCACCGACGACCGCCTGCTCCCCGACGACCTGCCGCAGGCGTGGCGCAGCGGGCTGGCGACGCAACTGCAGCCGGGCGAGGCGGTTCAGGTCTGGTTGCAGACCGATCTCGACGACACGCTTCATTTCGCAACGAATCTGCTGGTGCTGACCGACCGCCGGCTGCTGGCCTGCGCCGGTGAGCAGTGGCGCAGCTGGCCGCTGGCCGCCGGCC
>PNJM01000542.1 GCA_013821865.1 Rhodocyclaceae bacterium | reverse complement strand
TTTGTCATTGTGCCGTGCTTGAACTCGCCCTCAGTAAGCCGTGACCCAGCACCCGCTGTAGCCCTCGGCCTTGAGCTGCGTGCACACCGAGCTTGCGGCATCGCGCGAGCCGGGCGGCCCCACGAGCAGGCGATGATACGTGCCCTTCTCTCCGAGATTCGCTTCCTGAACATCCGGCGTCTTGTTCTGCAGGATGGTTCCGTACTTCTGCTGCATGTCGGCGAACTGCTTCAGCGCATCGATGCGGCTGCTACCCGAAGCCGGCACCGAGGCCAGCACCGCCACGTAGCCCGCGCCCGTCGGACGCGGTCCCGTCACCACCGGATCGGCAGCGGCCACGCGTTCTTTTTTCGGCGGCGTAACGGTCGCTTTCGTCTGCACGGCGGCCGGCGGCGAAGAGTCCGCGCTCGCGACGAGATTGGTGGGCTTCTTCGGCTGTTGCTTTTCAGGCGGCGCGACAACGATCGGCCGCTCGGCGTTGGAGGCAGCCGCCATTTGGACCGGCGGCGCGGAAGCCTGTTGCTGCTGCTGCGCGCTCGGCCCGGCCGGCCGGTTGGGCGAAGGTCCGCCGCCGCCCAGCCCGTCGATGACCGTCAAACCGGGAACCGTCACGACGGCCCGCGTCTGCTCTTCGGGGGCCGCGGCAGCTGGAGGCTGGATCGAGCCGTCACGTCCGACGACGACGACCGGAACCTTGCGCACGCCATTGCCCGTATCGGCTTCGGCAGACGTTTCTCCCTCGCCGAGGCGTCCCATGATCTTGCTGTCGGCATGGGCAAACTGCTTGCCGCCGGGCTCGGAGGGCTTCACCTTCGAAGGTCCAGCCGCACCCTTCACCAACGGCGTCGGACCGTTTGTGCCCGATCCCATGATGCTGCTGTAGGCAAACGTCAGCGCTCCGCCGACGATCACCGTTGACGCGACGAGCGCCGCAACTTTCTTCCAGCTCGAGCGCGGCGGCTCCTCTTCGTATTGATCGTCTTCGGCATAGCTTTGATCGAACGACGCGTGCTGCTGCTG
>PNJM01000541.1 GCA_013821865.1 Rhodocyclaceae bacterium | reverse complement strand
ATCGAATTCCCGACATCGAGACGCTCAACAAGCGCTTGCGCGAAGCCAACAACCACAGCCAGCACCTGGTTAAGAAGATCGAGGGACAGCGGGCCGAGATCCAGAGGCTCCAGCAGCGAGTAATGGAATTGAATCTGCGCCTCAACACTGACGCTGCTCCAGCCCCCACGCCGCCGGCGCCGCGCCGGCGTAGCCGGTCCGCACAACCTTGCCAGGTAACGGAGATTTCCTGATGTCCAGTATCGACGCCCATCCCTCCATGGCGGCCACCAGAGACCAGCGACAGACGCGGGTCGCCGACTGGTGCGTTGCCGCCTTCGGCCGCGACCAGGCAGTGTCCATTGCCCAGCGGGGCATCCGCCTGGTCGAGGAGGCCATCGAAGCTGCGCAGGCCTCCGGGTGCGATCGCGAGATGGTGCACAAGCTGGTGGACTACGTTTACAGCCGCCCGGTGGGCGACTTGCACCAGGAATTGGGAGGTGTCGGCGTCGGCGCGCTGGCGCTCGCGGCGGCGGCTGGACTCTCCGCTGACCAGTGCGAGGCGACGGAAGTGATGCGCATCCTGTCCAAACCGCTGGAGCACTTCGCGGCGCGGAACGAGGCCAAGAACGCCGCCGGCTTCCTGGTGCCCGCATGAGCGCACCTCGCATTTGCCGTTTCGCGCGGAACGAGCTGGGCCGGGATTTTGTAATCGGCGACCTGCACGGCATGGTCGAGTTGCTGCTTTCGGCCATGGACCAGGTCGGGTACGACCCGGCGTGCGACCGGATTTTCAGCGTCGGCGACTTGATCGATCGCGGACCGGACTCCCACCGTGCCGCGGAGGTGTTGCGGATACCGGGCGTCTATGCGGTGAAGGGGAACCACGAATACATGTTGCTCGATGTGGTCGACGCCTTCGGCATCGAGTCCCAGACATTGCCCGAGATCTATGTCCGTAACGGACTGGGCTGGTGGCGTGACACCCCGATTGCGCGGCGCAGGGAAATCATCGACGCCATCCGCGACCTCCCGCTGGTG
>PNJM01000540.1 GCA_013821865.1 Rhodocyclaceae bacterium | reverse complement strand
GATCGCCGAGCGCTATGCCGGCCTCGTTAAGGACCGGGAGGCGGCAACCGAAATCTTCGCGGCCATTGCCGCGGAGTGGCAGCGCACCCATGATGTCGTGCTGGAGATTACCGGCCAGACGGCACTCCTGGAACGGCAGCCGGCGCTGCAGCGCGCAATCCGCCACCGCCTGCCCTACATCAACCCGCTCAATCACCTGCAGATTGCGCTGATCCAGCGCTACCGCGCGGGCGACGAGCGCGATGTGGTGCGCGGCGGCATCCACCTGTCGATCAACGGTATCGCCGCCGGCCTGCGCAACAGCGGGTAGGTTGTCCTGATTGATTGCCCACCCCGGCCTTCGGTCACCCCTCCTCGCCAAGCGGGAGGGGACACTATGCGAGGTCAGACCAGCCTTCTCCCCTCCCTTCTGAGGGAGGGGTCGCGCAGCGGGGGTGGGTGTGCGGCGGCTCACGCCTCCGGCAGGGGGATAAACTCGGTCTCGCCGGGCACTGCCGGGAAACGCTGGTCGCGCCAGTCGGCCTTTGCTCCCTCGATCCGCTCAAGCCGGGTCGAGACCAGGTTCCACCAGATGTGCCGCGGCTCGGGGAAGGGCGCGCCACCCAGCAGCGCAATGCGCGCTGGCGTGGTCACGTGCAAGATCGCCGTCATCCCCGGTGCGATCACCAGCATCTGCCCGGCCTGATAGGCTGTGCCGTCGAGCTCTGCCGTGCCGCTGACAATGTAAGCCGCCCGCTCCTCATGGTCGTCCGGGAGTGCGACGCTGGCACCCGCTTGCGCCTCCACGTCGATGTAGAACATGCGTGACCACACTTTGGCCGGACTCTCGGCACCGAATGCGCTGCCGGCGATCAGGGTCCGCCTCGCGCCGTCCAGTGTGATCGACGGCAGGGTCGATGCCGGATGGTGGTGAAAACTCGGCGCGACCTCCTCGGCATGCGCGGGCAACGCGACCCAGGCCTGCAGGCCGAAAAGCCGCTGGCCCTGCGCGCGCTCTGGGTCAGGCGAGCGTTCACTGTG
>PNJM01000539.1 GCA_013821865.1 Rhodocyclaceae bacterium | reverse complement strand
CCGGAATTCAGGCGCGAGTGGGCCGTGCGGACCGCGGCAGAGGTTTTTGCCGAGGTCGAACGGCTGGCCGGCGGGGTGCCTTTGCTCGTGTCCTTGTCGGGCGGCAATCCGGCGCTGCAGCCGCTCCAGCCGCTCATCGAGCTCGGCATCGGCAAAGGTTACACGTTCGCTTTGGAAACGCAGGGCAGCATCTCTCAGCCGTGGTTCGCCCGGCTGCAATGGCTGCTGCTTAGTCCCAAGCCGCCGTCATCCGGCGAGGAAACCCGCTGGGACGCGCTCGATGAATGTCTGGTCGCCGCCGGCGAGGCGCCGACCTGCGTGCTCAAGGTCACCGTGTTCGACGATGTCGACTACGCTTACGCCCGCATGGTGGCGGCGCGCTATCCCGCCCTGCCCGTCTATCTGCAGGTCGGCAATCCGGGACCGATGGGGACGCCCCGCGGACGGATCGATGCCACGACCGACGCTGCCGATCTGATGCAGCGCTTCCGCTGGCTGGTCGGCAAAGTCGCGGACGACCGGTGGTTCACCGCCACGGTACTTCCCCAGTTGCACCTGCTGGCGTGGGGCAGCCGGCGCGGCGTCTGAGCAAGCGCATCGCGTCAGGCCGGCATCGCCTTCTCCACCAGCCGGATCCAGTAAGACGAGCCGAACGGGATCGCCTCATCGTTGAAATCATAGGCAGGATGATGGAGGTTGGCGCTCGCTCCGTTGCCGCAGAAGATGTAGGCGCCCGGGCGGGCTTCCAGCATGAAGGAGAAGTCTTCCGCCCCCATCACCGGCGCGACCTTGGTGTCGACCCGGTCGATGCCCGCCACGTCGCCCGCGACCGCGGCGGCAAAATCGGTCTGCCGGGGGTGGTTCACGGTAACGGGATAGTCGCGCAAATAGGTGCATTTGGCGGTCGCGCCGTAGAGCCGCGCCGTGCCCTCGACGATCTCCTTCAGGCGCTTCTCGACCAGATCGCGGATCTCTGGCGACAGCGTGCGGGCGGTGCCGCGCATCTGCGCGGTCTGCGGG
>PNJM01000538.1 GCA_013821865.1 Rhodocyclaceae bacterium | reverse complement strand
GTCGCAGCCAATGCCGGTCAGCCGGTTGGAGACACGGCGCACCACGTCGTAGTTCAGGCGCAGCGGCTGGGTGCGGGCATCAAAGATCACGAAGTCGTTGCCGAGCCCGTGCATCTTCAGGAACGGGCGGCGGCCGAGCGGCGGCAGTTTGGCCATGGGTGAATACTCGGGTTGTTGGCGCCCTACTTCGTGGTCGGCGCATCGTCCTTGAAGATGAAGGTCTGCGGCGATTGGCCGGCAACCAGAACACCGCGATACATGCCCGGCGTGTTCATGGCAAAGGCATGGTTGCCCTCTGCGTCAAGCGCGATCAGCCCGCCGTCACCGCCGATGCTGCCGATGTGGGCTATGGTTGCCTCCGCCGCGTCCTTCACCCCCTGCCCGCCGAACGCCATGCGCGCGCAGACCGAGCGGGCAGCAGTTGCGCGGATGAAATACTCGCCCGAGCCGGTGGCGGAGACGCCGCAACTGGCGTTATCGGCATAGGTACCGGCCCCGATAATCGGCGAATCGCCGACCCGCCCGAAGCGCTTGTTGGCGATGCCGCCGGTCGAGGTGCCCGCCGCCAGATTGCCGGCCCGGTCCAGCACCACCACACCGACCGTGCCGTATTTGTCGATCTTGAAGGCCGCTTTCTCGCGCTGGGCTTCCTCAAGTTGCTTCACCCGCTCCGGCGTGATGAAATAGTCGTTGGGCACCAGGTCCAGCTTCTGGGCCGCGGCAAAGGCGTCGGCGCCTGCGCCCTGCAGCATCACATGGTGGCCATCTTTCATCACGGCACGGGCAAGGCTGATCGGGTTGCGCACGGTGGTGACACCGGCAACCGCCCCTGCAGCAAGGGTCGCGCCGTCCATGATCGCTGCATCGAGCTCGGCTCTGCCCTCATGGGTCAAGGCGGCCCCGCGCCCGGCGTTGAACAATGGCGAGTCCTCCAGTGGCTTGATCGCCGCCTCCACGGCGTCGACCGCTGTGCCGCCAGCCTTGAGGCGGGACTCCGCCGCCAGCAACGCATTGCGCAGC
>PNJM01000537.1 GCA_013821865.1 Rhodocyclaceae bacterium | reverse complement strand
GGCGGCCGAGGTCTACGCCCACCTGGACCGCGCGTTCGGCTACCTGCCGGCGCCGCGCTACCGCGTATTCATGCGCTTCCTGGACACCCCGCCGTTCGGGGGCGCCACGGCGCTCACCCAATCGTTCATGCTGTCGCGCAGCTCCGGGCCGCTGGACCCGAAGGCGGAAGGACCGCGCCGGACCCTGGTGCACGAGATGACCCACCAATGGACCGGGGGCATCGAGGCGCCGCAGGGCGTGTCGAGCTGGTTCTCCGAGGGGCTGACCACCTTCTACACCGCCCTGCTGCCCATGCGCGGAGGGTTCACCTCCATCGAGGCCTACGGCGAAGAGATCAACGAGATGGCCGCCGGCTACTGGGGCAGCCCGGCGCGCGACTGGTCGGCGGAGCGGATCGCTCACGCTGGGTTCGGCGACGAGAGCATCCGGCACATCCCCTACAATCGCTCCAGCCTCTATTTCGCCAGCCTGGACGCGCGGATCCGCGCCAAATCGAGCGGCAAGCGCAAGCTGGACGACATGCTGAGGCCGATGTTCGTGAGCCGCCAGCAGGGTGTCCGCTTCGACCACGACGCGTGGAAGAAGATGCTCGCCCGGGAGCTGGGTCCCGATGCCGTGGCCGAGTGGGAGCGGGTGATCCTGGAGGGCGAGATGTTCATCCCCGAGAGCAACGCCTTCGGCCCCTGTTTCCGGCGGACGCCGAAGACCTATAGCGTCGCGGACAAGCCGGTGGAGGGGTACGCCTGGGTGCGTGTTCCGTCCGTGCCGGACGCGACCTGCCGCACGTGGTGACGGAGCCCGAATGACCGACCAGCTCCGCCACGGAGTCCGCCTGATCGACCTGGTCATGCTGGGCGCCGGCACCGCCATCGGCGCTTCGATCTTCTCGGTCCTGGGACCGGCCGCCCAGGTGGGCCATGAGGGCATCCTGGTGGCCTGCGTGCTCGCCGCGCTGCCCATGGTGCTGTTCGGCCTCGTGTACGCCTACATGGCCTCGGCCGTGCCACGCACCGCCGCGT
>PNJM01000536.1 GCA_013821865.1 Rhodocyclaceae bacterium | reverse complement strand
TGCATGCGGTCGTAGAGCACGCCGACGCAGAGGAACATGGCGCCCGAGATAAAGCCGTGCGAGATCATCTGCACCAGCGCGCCCTCGACGCCGAGCGGGTTGAAGATGAAGAAGCCGAGCGTGACGAAGCCCATGTGCGAGATCGACGAGTAGGCAATCAGTTTCTTCATGTCGGCCTGGACCAGGGCGACGAAGCCGATGTACACAACGGCGATCAGCGACAGCGTGATCATCATGCCGGAGAGTTCATGGCTGGCGTCCGGCGCGATGGGCATGGAGAACCGCAGGAAGCCGTAGGCGCCCAGTTTCAGCATGATCGCCGCCAGCACCACCGAGCCGCCGGTGGGCGCCTCGACGTGCGCGTCCGGCAGCCAGGTATGCACCGGCCACATCGGCACCTTGACGGCGAAGGCGACCAGGAACGCCACGAACAGCAGGATCTGCGCGTTGAGCGGCAGCTTGAGCGCATGCCAGTCGAGGATGTTGAAGCTGTAGCCGGACTGGACGAAGAGATAGAGCAGCGCGACCAGCATCAACAGCGAGCCGAGCAGCGTGTAGAGGAAGAACTTGAACGCCGCATAGACCCGGTTCGGCCCGCCCCAGACGCCGATGATGATGTACATCGGGATGAGCGAGGCCTCGAAGAAGACATAGAACAGCACGGCGTCGAGCGACGCGAAAATGCCGTTCATCAGGCCCGACATGATGAGGAAGGCCGCCATGTACTGGGCCACCTTCTCCTCGATCACCTTCCAGCCGGCCAGCACCACCAGTACCGTGATGAAGCTGTTGAGCAGGACGAACAGCACCGAGATGCCGTCCACGCCGAGCTGGTAGTTGATGCTGAAGCGCGGAATCCAGGGCATCGCCTCGACGAACTGCATGGCGCTCGTGCTCGTGTCGAAGCCGGTGTAGAGCGGCAGCGTAACGGCAAAGCCCGCCAGCGCCGCGATCAGGGCCAGCAGGCGCGCCTGCGCCGCGTTGCGGTCGGAACCGGTGGCGAGCACCAGCAGGCCGCCG
>PNJM01000535.1 GCA_013821865.1 Rhodocyclaceae bacterium | reverse complement strand
TGGCGGGCGCTGCCATCCGCAAGGGCGACAAGGCCCAGGCCGGCAATATCTATGACGCGCTGGCGGCAGACACCAAGGTAGCGGAGCCGTTTCGCGATCTGGCGCGCCTGCGGGCCATCCAGCTGCGTTTCGATGACACGGCTGCCGAGGCCCTGATCAAGCAGCTGCAACCGCTGGCGCAGGACGGTGGCCCATGGTTTGGCCCGGCCGGCGAATTGCTGGCCATCGCCTACCTCGATGCCAAACAGCCGGATGCGGCCCGGGCGCTGCTGGACTCGATTGCCAAGAGCACATCCGTCACCCCGAGCATCCGTGCCCGCGCCGGCCAGATGGTCGCGATGCTGCCGGCAGCACCTGAACCGCCGGCTGCCCCTGCTGCACCTGCGCCGCCCAAGCCCGCGCCTGCCGATGCGGCGGCACCCAAGGAGACGAAATGAGGCATTCCCGCCTGCTGCGCGCAAGCCTGCTTTGTCTGGTTGTGGCACTTGCCGCGTGCTCATCGACCAAGAAGAAGGACGACGAGTTCGAGCGTGAACGCATTCCGGTGCTGCTCTATGAGCAGCAGATCGAGGCTGATCCGTCACTCGCCGACATTCGCGTGACCCTGCCTGAGCCTTACGCCAACAGCAACTGGTCGCAGGCTGGCGGTGCGCCGGCCAAGGCGATGCATCACCTGGCGCTCGAAGACGGGCTAAAGGTTCGCTGGCGCCGGTCCATCGGGTCGGGTGATGATATCCGCTCCCGGCTGATCGCGCCGCCGGTCGTCGCCGATAACCGGGTGTTCGCTATTGATACGCGCGGACGCATCACGGCGCTGGCACTGAAGACCGGCGAACGCCTCTGGAGCGTGCCGCTCAAAGTGCGCAAGGAGAGCAAGGCGCTGGCGTTCGGCGGCGGCGTGGCGGTCGAGGGCGGGCGGCTGTTCGCAACCTCCGGCTATGGCTTTGCGGCCGCGTTCGACACTGCCACCGGCAACAAGGTCTGGCAGTTGGAACTGGGCGTGCCGCTTCGTGGCCCGCCTGCTGTGCGCGATGGTCGTGTGTTCGTCAT
>PNJM01000534.1 GCA_013821865.1 Rhodocyclaceae bacterium | reverse complement strand
GGAGGCCGAGGTGCCGCCCGGCTTTCACACGCTGGACGACGAAGACGCTGCCCAGGCCCTGAAGGAGGTCGCGAGTGCCGCCATCGCCCGCGCCGAGCGTGACGGCGACCGGCAGTTGCTCGCGGACCTGGAACGGGTCGCCACCGACGTCGAGAGTTTTACCAAACTGCTGGTCAAACTGTCCAAACACACCGGAGCGGTGCTGGAGGCCACCCCCGATAGCGAGAGCATCGCGCCGCTGGTGCGCCGACTGCTGGGCCTGCCGCAGGACCAGTCGCCGGATCAATGGCTGGCCGCAGCCCTTGCGCGCGGCGACCATGCGCCCGGCGCTCTGGCACGCATCCGTGCCGCATGGGCTGCGGGCACGGACACGGAAAAAGACAAAGCAGCCGAGCTTGCCGCATGGCTTGGGGCAACAGACCCCGCTGCGCAATTCAACAGCCTTTTTGGGCTGTTCTTCACAAAAGACAGCAAGGGCAAGTGCAAACCCTCAGCCCAAACGTCGACCAAAAGCAGCCGTGCCGCTGAACCGAACCTTGAAGCCTATGTCGAACAAGTCCAGGCGGCACTGGCGCAGCTACGCGAGACCCTGACCCTGTTCGAGGCCGCCGAGACCGGTGCTGCACACCTGCGGCTGATCCATGCGCTGGGCGGCGGGTTCGAGCGCCGCCGCCGCCAGACCGGGGCCATGCGCTACGACGACCTGATCGAGCGCGCCGCCCGCCTGTTCCGCCAGCCGGGTGCCGGCGACTGGGTGCGCTTCAAGCTCGATCAGCGTATCGCGCACGTCCTTGTCGACGAGGCGCAGGACACGAACACCGCCCAGTGGGCCATCGTCGGGGCGCTGGTCGAGGAGTATTTTGCCGGAGAAGGCGCGCAGGACGGGCCCCGCAGCCTCTTTGCGGTCGGCGATGTCAAGCAGGCGATCTTCGGCTTCCAGGGCACCGATCCTGCCACGTTCCTTGCCGCCGAACAGGATTTCACCGCGCGGGCGGGCGCTGCCGAGGCCCCCTTTGAGGCGGTGCCGCTGGCGACCTCGTTCCGCTCGAC
>PNJM01000533.1 GCA_013821865.1 Rhodocyclaceae bacterium | reverse complement strand
AAATCACCGTCCCACAATGCAAGCAGCGGAAAGTTGAGCAGCAGCAACGCGGCCGCGAAGAGCGCGATCAAGCGCTGCGAGCGGATCGGCGTGTTCATCGCCGTGTGGCTCAGGCGGCCTTCTTGGTCGCGTTCATGTGGGCGTGCCGGCCCAGCGCGAAGCTGGTGAAGAACTTGCACCAGATCGTCGTGCCGGCGATGGCGCTCCATTGGTCATAGCTCAGCGTGCCGGTGACCACGCCGCCGATCACGAACAGGATGACGATGCCGCCGATGCCATTGATCGTCAGCTCATAGGGCGCCCAGCGGGCCGCGTCGGGCGGCGGTTCGCCGCGCTTGAGCGCGACCTCGGAAAAATCCCGCTTGACCAGGATGCGCCAGCAGCGGCGCAGCCAGAAGAAAGCGATCGGGAACAGCGCGAGAAAAAGTATCCACGTCATTGCGACGCCGATGTCGAACACCATGCTGTGTCTCCTCCCCCGCCTCTGCCGCGCGCAACGGCACGACGGGTGTATCAGTGAAAAGGCCCCGCCAGAACGGCTGGCAGGGCCTCTCATTAAACCACCGGCGCGGCAGGGCCGCGACGGTGTCCTGCTCGGCTGCGGCCGGAACTCAGTGAGCGCCGTCCACCGCCTTCGAACCACGCGGGATGCGCACGGCTTCGACCATGTGCTGGATGTGCTCCGGCGGCTCCTTGGTCACCTTATCGACCAGGAAGGCGACGATGAAGTTCACCAGCGCACCGACCGCACCGAAGGCTTCCGGCGTGATGCCGAAGAAGGAGTTCGCGCCACCGATCATGTCGACGAAGTCCGTGCCCTTGATGAAGAAGATGCCCTTGTGCGCGAACACATAGAACAGCGTGACCGCGAGACCCGCCAGCATGCCGGCGATGGCGCCTTCCTTGTTCATCTTCTTCGAGAAGATGCCCATCATGATGGCCGGGAACAGCGACGATGCCGCAATACCGAAGGCCAGCGCCACGGTACCTGCCGCGAAGCCCGGCGGATTCAGGCCGAGATAGCCCGAAATCACGATGGCCACCGCCATG
>PNJM01000532.1 GCA_013821865.1 Rhodocyclaceae bacterium | reverse complement strand
CGAGGTTGACGAGTTCGTTCGCCTCCTCGTCTGCGAGCCTGCGCACGATCGCCGCTCGCGCGCTTTCATCGACCGTGTCCAGTGAAGCCCGCTGTGCGGCAAAGCGTGTGAGGACGGCCACGATCGCCGATGCGTGGCGCGCGCCCAATGCCGCGTCGAGACCCGCGAGCGCGTTTCGGCGCGCCGCCCGTTGGCTTGCGATGAGGAGATCCATCTCGGCGCGATCGAGCGCCCGCAGAGATGCGGTTGGCGATCTCTGGGATCGGAAATGCTTCCTCTCTTCTGCGGCCTTTCGCGTTTCGGGGGCTTCCTGGCTCGGCCTTTCCAGGTAACCCGTCACTGGTCCCGTTCGTATCCCTTGCCCCGGTCGCGCTCCTCCCAATAGGCGCGTCCCTGCTGTTCGCGGCGCTCGGTCTCCAATTGACGCATCGCTGCCTCGATCTGGCGCGCATAAGGATTGGGTTTGTCTTCCGGCACCGGTTTTTCCGCTTCCCGCTTGGCTTCGGCCTTGGCCTGCGCTTCGCGCACCTCAGGTGGCGTCGGCGCGAACAACTCGCCGAGTTGATCGGCAACATAGCTGGCAACCTGGCCGATGCCGCCGGCGGCGAGATCGGTCAGCTGATGCGTGACGGATGGCGCATTGGCCGTGGGCACTTGCGGCGGCCGCAATACTGTGCCGTCCTGGTCCGGCAGCACCTGATCGATGGCGGTGACCACATCCTTGAACAACGCCGCCTGACCCTGCTCGATCGGCGTCGCGACAGAGTTCTGCTCCAACACGGGTGATGGCGCTGCCTCACCTGCCGGCAACACCGGCGGCTGGTTCTGGTTGGCGTGTGCATCGGCTTGCTGGCCTTGCGGCTCGCCCGCTGCCATGCCGAGCGCTTCGAGGCTGGTGCCGGCGTTCCAGGCGGCACGCTCGTTGCGCTGTCGCTGCAGCAATTCCTGGTATTGAACATCGCGTGTTGTGCGCAAGGCGTCACACACGTCGCGCTGACGCTCGGCAATCGCCAGCTTCTGGCGCTCTTCGATGCCGGCCTTGCGCGCTTC
>PNJM01000531.1 GCA_013821865.1 Rhodocyclaceae bacterium | reverse complement strand
GCAGCAGCACCGGGAAGATGGCGGCCGGGGTTGCCGAAGCCGCGCCGTAATAGCGGTCCCGGATGGTGGCGTTGACCTGACCACCCAGCGCACAGCGCTGCACATATTCCAGCACCGCGAACAGGCGCCCGAGCTGATAGCCGGGCAGGGTGGATTGCTTGTCTAGACTCACAGGGATCTCCTCGTCGGAAGTGTGGATGCCCCGGCGACGCTCGCGCGTCAGGACACCCTTGCAGATCGCGGCACGCATGCCGGAAAGATTGCCGTCGCTTCGGATGCGCATCACCGTGTTGGCAAGCAGGCTGCGCGGGTAAAGGCCGCCACTGAGAATGGCGCGCATGGTTTCGCCGATCAGGTTGTCGAAGGCGTCGTCGGCCTTGGGCATCGCGCCCTCACGATTCGGCACCGTCGCAAGAAGCAGGCGATAGACCGTGGGCTCGACGCGCCAGGGTAGCGGCTCGATGCGCAGGTCCTGTGCATGCTCGGCCAGTCGTTTCGCGAATACCTCCAGCGTATCCGCCTGCCAGTAGCGCACCGAGAGACGCGAGGCATTCGGGGCCAGGCCCAGCACATACATGCGGGTTCCGGGCGCGAGACCGGGGGCCAACTCTGCCAACGGTCTTCCCTTGCTCAACCCATCAAGCACCGTGCGCAGTCGCTCGGCTTCGCTGTCGTCGTCAGCGGGGACAAGCAGACTGGCGAAGAAGCTTTCTGCCGCCTGGGCATCCGTCTCGCTGCCGGCAGCTTCCGCCCAGAACACCACAGAGGTATCGCCCACCTGCAGGCGCTGGCGGTTGTCGGTGCTACGCCGCAGCAGGTAATTCAGTACCGAGGTGTAGGCGAAGGCGGCCTGTTCGGATATTGGCGCGTTGTCGCCCTGACTCTTGCCGTAGGACGTGAAAGCATCGAGATTGAATGACACCAGTGAAGCGCCGGAACTTTGCGCGCCGTTCACGCCTTTGATCGCCGGATGCAGACGGGCGATGGGCGCGGGTTCTCCGCTCACCAGACAGAATGCGCCTGCCGTCGGTGTCGGTCCGGCGCTCTCCC
>PNJM01000530.1 GCA_013821865.1 Rhodocyclaceae bacterium | reverse complement strand
ACATTCATTATCGGCAACCAGATTTTCGCCGGTGGGGTAGGAGTCGAAGGCCTGAGCCAGGCTGTCAACATCGAGCGTGCCCGCCTCAACCGCCGCTGACTCGATCCGTTTTGACGCATTTCCGGCCTGGTTCAAGAAATCATGTCGATATTTCTTACATTAACCATATGATTTATAATATGTTTACTATTGAACTTCGCGTCTCGCCCCAGAATTGCCCTCTGGCATAACCTTTGCTGATATCCCCGACAGTGGGCGTAGTGCACGCCCACAAATGAAGGGGAAAATATCCGTGAAAATTATCGCTTTACTATTGGCTGGCGCCATGGGCGTGATGAGCGTTGAAGCCCTCGCCGCCCCTGTGACTGTCGCCGGCGACCCGGCGCTCTACTGGAACCAGGTCCTGATAGAAGCCATTCGCACCACGTCGACGCCGCCGCCGGTCGCGGCACGCGCGCTGGCCATGGTCAACACTGCGGTATTTGATGCCGTGAACGCGTCGACCGGTGGTCAATATTACGGCTACGGCAGTTCATTTGCGGGTGGCATCCCCGCCTCGACCCGCACGGCGGCAGCCACCGCTGCGCACACCGTGCTGAGCCAGTTGTTCCCGACTCAAGCTGCCACCTTCGATGCCGCACTCGTGCAGAGCTTGGCCCTTGAGTCAGACCCCGCCGCCCGCGCCGCAGGCCAGGCGCTCGGCACGCAGACTGCCGGCGTGATCCTCGCCGCCCGTGCCAACGATGGTGCCAAGGCCGTCGTGCCTTACACGCCAGGCACCGGTATCGGCGAATGGCGGCCGACACCGCCGGGCTTCGCACCCGCCGCCCTGCCGCAATGGCCGTATGTCACGCCGTTCACCATGAGCTCGGGGGACCAGTTCCGCGCACCGGCACCGCCGTCGCTGGATAGCGCGGACTATGCCGCAGCACTGAACGAAGTGAAGGAACTGGGGTCGATCAACAGCGCTACCCGCACCGCCGACCAGACCGCCATTGCCAACTTCTGGATCGACAATGCCGGGACCGCCACGCCGCCGGGCCACTGGCT
>PNJM01000529.1 GCA_013821865.1 Rhodocyclaceae bacterium | reverse complement strand
GCCGGAACGTCGGGCCTCGTCGGCCTTGGAAGACTTGCAGAAGCGCAGGCGGCGCTGGCCATGGGCGAGCTTGGGCCGGCCGATGACATCTTCGCCGAACTTCTGGCGCTGAACGCCGGGCCTGCGGACCAGACCGCGCGCCTGGCCTTCGCGCAAGGGCTGATTGCCGAAGCGGCGATGCGCTGGCCGGATGCTGCGCGGCACTATGCATTGGCGGCTCGGCTGGACCCCGACCTGCGGTCGTTGCAGAAGGCCCGGGCGCTGGCCTGCACGACGGGCGATCTGACTGCGGCGTTCCGGCTGGGCAAGGGACTGATGGTGCTGGCCGAGACGTCGGGGTCGCCCGAAGACCGGGCGATGGCCATGGCCGAGCACGCGCTGACGCTGGAGGCGCAGGACCGCCCCGCCGAAGCCGAGGGAATCCTGCGCAAGGCCGTCCAGAACGGCCGGGCGACGGTTGGGCCGCCAAGCCCGGACCATGCGCGGCATCTGGCGCAACTGGCGCGGGTCCTTGAGGCTCAGGATCGACTGTCGGATGCCGAAAACGCGTTGCGCAAGGCCCTTGACGTGACCCGCGCGACGCTGGGCGAAGCGCATCCGGACTATGCAGGACGGCTGAACGCGCTGGCCGGTCTTCTGCAGGCCCAGGAGCGCGACACCGAGGCAGAACCGCTGCACCACAAGGCGCTTGACCTTGCGCGCGGGTTGGCCGGGGGTCCGCATCCGGTGGTGATCGACTGCCTGACCGGGCTGGCGCAGCTGGCCGAGAGGCTCGGTCGGCTGCCTGTCGCCGAAGGACTCTATCGCCAGGCCCTGTCGCTGGATCTGGCGCTTACCGGCCGGACGCATCCTGACCATGCCGGGCGGCTGTGCGCGCTGGCCGAAGTCGTGCGGGCCGGGCGGCGGATGGCGGAGGCCGAAGCCCTGTTCCGTCAGGCGCTGGCGATCGACCGGGCGACAATCGGCGAGGCGCATCATGATTATGGCGTGGCTCTGAACAATCTGGCCGGCGTGGTCGAGGTGCAGGGTCGCCCAGACGAGGCGGAGGAT
>PNJM01000528.1 GCA_013821865.1 Rhodocyclaceae bacterium | reverse complement strand
AGGGGCGGCGCGTACCCTCTCCGCACTTGGCCTCCATGTCGCCGCCTTGGCCCCACTCGCCAAGCTGGAACAGCTTCAACCCAAGGCCGGCGGCCCGCCGCTCCAGCACGCCATGCTGCTCAACAGGCTTGTCAAACCGGATTCGGCCCTTCAGCGGCTGGAACTGGCCGAGCAGCGTGGCGCCCCAAAAGCCCTGCTCGAGTCCGAGCGCGGGCTGGCACTCGACCTGCTTGGCCGCAATGAGGAGGCACGACTGGCCTACACCCGCGCGCTCTCTGCTGACCCCAGCCAGGCGGACACCGTGCTGCGCCTTGCGCTGTCGCTTGCGATTATGCAGGATTTCGGGGCCGCGTTGACACTATTGCAGACGGTCGCCAACAATCCCGGTGGCCTGGAACCCGTGCGGCGCACTCTGGCGTTGGTCTATGCGCTGAGCGGCGAGACAGACGAAGCGGTGCGGATTGCGGCCACGGCTCTGCCGGAGCAAACCGCGAAAGCCTTGCGCCCCTTCTATGCGCGCCTGCCGACACTAACCCCCCAGGAGAAAGCCGCCGCCGTGCATCTGAATCATCTTCCGGCCGGGCAGCATTTCGAAGTCGCCCCGGCATCAGCCCGGCAGGGCGCAGCAGAATCCCAGTCCTTCATCGAAATCCAGACTCCACCCCCGACCCGGGAGCTGCTTGCAAAGGGAGACAGCCCGCGCGCTGCCACCGGCCCCGATGTGCCGTTGCAGCCGATCCCGCAAAAGCCGCGCCCAGCCGATAAACCCTGCGCATCGAAAGAAGCCGGCCTGCGATTCGTACAGATCGGCAGTGTTCTGAGCCCGGACCAGGCGCGCACCCAGTGGCGCACTCTTGCCGCCAAGGCCGGTGCGGCCACGCAGGACAGTGTCCCCTACATCGAGTCCGCAGCGGGCGGGCGTTATCGTATCCTGCTGGGTGTCTTCAGTACGGCAGAGCAAGTCTCCGCCTGCCGCGCGGCCTTGTCCACCGCCGGGATCGATAGCCTCGCGCGCCGGGATGTCGGGGCGGCGCAGCGGCTGAGATGACC
>PNJM01000527.1 GCA_013821865.1 Rhodocyclaceae bacterium | reverse complement strand
CAGCGTCGTATCGTTACCGCTCCTGATCTTCAGCGTATCGGTCGCGGTGATGAGGGTGTTGTCGTAGACGGTCTCGCTGCCGTTGGCTTTACCCTTGGCGTTCTGAAGACCGAGCTGAAAGCTGATGCCCGTCTGCTGCCCGAAGGTGAAGGTGACACCGACGCTGGCGCTGGAGGACTTGTTGTCCGACTGAAGGCTGCTCGTATTGGCGGCCGCCTCCAGCAGCACGTCGCGGGCGGCGTCCAGCGTGATGTTCTCCGCCTGCAACTTGGCGGCCTGCAGATGGATGTCGGTCTCGCGGGCGGTGAGGGTGATTTCCTTGGCCTGAACGTTCGTCCCGAGCGCCTGACTGCTCACGCTCTGGCTGTTGCTCTCGGATTTGCTGCTGCCGATGCTGATGGAGATGCCAAAGTTCGCGCTGCTGCCGGCATTCTTTAGCGCATCGGGGCCGCTCTGGGCGGCGGCGCTGGCAGCATCGCCGGGGTTGAAGAGCTTGTAGGTGTCGTAGCCGGCCTTGAGGGCCATGGCGTTGTCGAGGCGACTGTTGCCGCTGCCTTCGTGAACAGCGAGTGCCCGCTCGGCGATCTGGTTGATCAGGCCGCCCACGGTTCCCGCCGGGCGGGCGCCGATGGTGAAGCTCTTGCTCTCCGAATGAGACTGGGCGGCGTTCGTGTTCGCCGCGGCCAGCAGTTCGATGCGGTCGGCCTCCAGGATGACGCTTTTGCCAGCCAGGAGATCGGCCCCCTGGCTCGTGATGGCGGCGCCCTGGCTCCCGCCGCCGCCCGCGAGCAGCGTCAGGTTCCCCGCATTGGCGGAGAGCAGGCTGGTCACCGCCGTGTCGCTTTGGCTATTGCCCGTCTGGCTGGCGCTGTTCTTCCCGTAGACCGTCAGGTTGCCCGAGAGGCTCGGCACGAGGCCGATGCCGCCGCTGCTGCTCTGGCTTGCCTGAGTGACGGTCTGCCGCTCGTGCGCGGCATCCAGCGCGATGTTTCGTCCGGCCTGAATGGCGATGTCCTGATCGGCAATTACGGTGCTGCCGGTCACGGCGAC
>PNJM01000526.1 GCA_013821865.1 Rhodocyclaceae bacterium | reverse complement strand
GATGGCAATGGTGACCGGCCAGTTGCGTTTCAGTGCTTCGGCCTCGGCGGCGGCAGCGATCTGCTTCGCGTCGTCGAGCGTGAGGGTGAGGCGGCTCTTCATTCGGTTGTCTCCGTCAGGTTCTTGGGCTGACGAGGAATCCCGGTGCGTGCGCACGCGGTACTGCGATTCCCCGGCGACGCTTGGCCGTGACGGGTGGTCCGGCGGGGCGCAGGCGCGGAAGGTTGTTCGCGCGCACTGTGCGTCAGGCTGATTCGGCTGGAGGGTGTTCCGCTCGCGGTACAGACGGGCTGTCCGCGACTGCCGGCTCTACCGGCAGCAAGGACCACATCCTACACTGTCGGCTGCCCGCAGGAGACGGGTCAGAACGCACAGAGAACAACAGAGAGGAGCATCCGCATGGCCAGCAATCTGGGTATCGATCTGTACTCGCCGAAGGAGATCGCGGAAAAGGTCGAGAACATCGGCGTCGTCAAGGCCAATCTGCCGCTGCGTACGATGGCCATGCTGGGCATCCTGGCCGGCGCCTTCATCAGCTTCGGCGCGCTCTATTTCACGCTGGTCGCCAGCGATGCGTCGCTCGGCTTCGCGCTGACCCGGGTGCTCGGCGGGCTGGCGTTCTCGCTCGGTCTGATACTGGTGGCGGTGGCCGGTGCCGAACTGTTCACCGGCAACAACTTCCTGGTCATGGCCTGGGCCGAGGGGCGCATTCCGTTCAGCCTGCTGGCGCGCAACTGGGCCATCGTCTATGTGACGAACGCGGTCGGCGCGCTGGGCATGGTGGCGCTGGTGATGCTGTCGCACCATACCGACATGAATGGCGGCGCGGTGGCCGAAGCCTATGTGAAGGTGGCGGCCGGCAAGACCGCCAGTTCCTTCACCACCGTGTTCATGAAGGGCGTCCTGTGCAATGCGCTGGTCTGCCTCGCCGTGTGGCTGGCCACCGCCGGGCGCAGCGTGACCGACAAGGTGCTGGCCATCATCTTCCCGGTGTCGGCCTTCGTCGCCGCCGGTTTCGAGCATTGCATCGCCAATATGTATTTCATCCCG
>PNJM01000525.1 GCA_013821865.1 Rhodocyclaceae bacterium | reverse complement strand
GACATGCAGAAACCGGATGGCCTGACTGTGCTTCACCCCTGCGACCTGCCGCACCGGCTGCTTGGACTGGCGCTACGTGACCTGCCGGGAATCGGTGCCAACATGGAAAAGCGGCTGCTGCGCGCCGGTATCCCCGATATGGCCGCACTGCTGGCCCTGGATATGCGGCGCATGCGCGAGATCTGGGGCGGCGTCTGCGGTGAGCGCATGTGGCAGTTGCTACGCGGCGTGGACCTGCCGGAAATCGAGACCGCACGGCGTACCGTCGGCCACAGCCACGTCATGGCACCGGAGTTCCGCCCGCCGGAGCAGGCAATCCACATCGCCCGCCGGCTGACGCTCAAGGCCGCCAGCCGGTTGCGCCGCATGGACTATTACGCCGGTGCTATGGCTTTCTCCGCCCGCCTGGAATGCGGCCTGCGCCTCGATGCGCACGCCACCTGCTGGCGCGCGCAGGACAGCCGCACCTTCCTCGACCTGCTGGACGGGATGTGGGCGCGCTGCATCGGGCCGCGCCCTGCCCTGCCGATCAAGAAGGTTGCCGTGACGCTCTATGACCTGCAACCGGCGGACCGCGTGCTCCCGGACCTGTTCGACCAGCCGTGTGACAGCGGGCGCAACACGCGGCTCAAATCCGAGCGGATTTCCCGCGCCATGGATCAGCTCAATCAGCGTTTCGGCCGCGATACAGTGCTGGTCGGCATGCTGCCCCGCCATGGGCAGCGTTTCTCCGGCACCCGGATCGCGTTCACCCGCATCCCCGACCTGCAGGAGTTTCAGGAATAGAGCAGGTATTCTGGCAAGCCGGTATCAGGCCGCGAGGACGCGGGCCAGTTCCTGGCGCAAGGCGCGCAGCCGGGCGACGGCTTGGGCATCGAGCATCAGCGGCGTGACATCTGTGCCGGCATCGTCGGGCACAGGGTGCAGCACAGCGACGGGGTGCGGAGTATCCGCGCTGTCTAGAGTATCCGCAGGGCCCGGCGACTCGCCGGCCTCCCCTGCTGAGAGTGCCGCATCGAGACCACCGAGAATGGTACTGGCCCCCTTTTC
>PNJM01000524.1 GCA_013821865.1 Rhodocyclaceae bacterium | reverse complement strand
TACCTCGCCATCACGCCGCCTTCGACCCTGACGCCGGGTGCTGCCATCGACACCTACGATGATCACCGGATGGCGATGTGCTTCTCGCTTGCCACGCTGGGCGGCGTACCGGTGCGCATCATGGATCCCGGCTGCGTGGCTAAGACCTTCCCCGAGTACTTCAGACGCTGGTCGGAGGTGGCGGCATGAACGACGTTCCGGTCATTGCAATAGACGGCCCGTCGGCCTCCGGCAAAGGTACGGTCGCCGCGCGTGTGGCGGCGGCACTGGGCTTTCACCTGCTGGACAGCGGCGCCCTCTATCGCCTCACCGCGGTGGCGGCGATGCGTGCAGGCGTTGCGCTCGACGATGAGCCGGCGCTCGGAAAGCTGGCGGCAGCGCTCGATGTACGCTTCGCCGACGGCTCGACCTGGCTGGCCGGGGACGAGGTGTCGGACGCCATGCGCAGCGAGGCGGCCTCGGTCGGCGCGTCGAAAGTGGCGGTTCATGGCGCGGTGCGTGCGGCCCTGCTTGAGCGCCAGCGCGCCTTCCGGCAGGCGCCCGGGCTGGTCGGCGATGGCCGCGACATGGGTTCGGTGGTGTTCCCGGACGCACGCCTGAAGGTGTTCCTGACCGCCAGCGTCGAGATTCGCGCCGAACGCCGATATAAGCAGTTGATCGAAAAAGGTGTTTCTGCTAGTCTGGAAAGTCTTTCGCAAGATTTGCGGGAACGGGACGAGCGGGATCGCAACCGGGCACATGCGCCACTGGTGCAATTGCCTGACGCCATTCTGCTCGATACCAGTTCAATGACCGCAGATGCCGCCGTCCAGTTCGTGCTGGATGCGTGGGAAAAAGTGAAAGCGGGCTGAATGGCGTGTTCGCTTCCGGATGGTTCCGGATGCACGTCGGCAGCCCAAGGCGCACGGGGCGAGCAAGTCGCTCCCTGCTTTGTTCATACCTAACCCGTTGCCGCGCAAGCGGCTTTTGCCAATGTCCCAAGTTGCCCAGTCGTCCGACTCCATGGAAAGTTTTGCCGCGCTGTTCGAGGAAAGCCTCACGCGCCAGGAA
>PNJM01000523.1 GCA_013821865.1 Rhodocyclaceae bacterium | reverse complement strand
GGCCGTGCAGCCGGCGTTCACGCCGGTTGGCTGGGCATATACACGAATGCGGGAGAAAGGCCAGCGCCGCGGCGCGGCGGCTTCGCGACCTCAGTGCAGCACCTTCCTCACATAGGGCGAATCGAGCGGGAACAGGGGCACGGCCACGTCGAACACGGTGCCGTCCTCGGCCATCATCGCGTAGAAGCCGCGCATCGAGCCGTCCGGCGTCATCAGCGGGCAGCCCGAAGTGTAGCTGAAGCTCTCGCCGGGCCGCAGCACCGGCTGCTGGCCGATCACGCCCTCGCCGCGCACCTCATGGACCTCGCCGCGCCCGTCGGTGATGAACCAGTGCCGCGTCATCAACTGCACCGTCCGGTCCGACAGGTTCACGATCTCGATCGTATAGGCCCAGAAATAGCGGCCCTGCGCATGCGAGGATTCGCCGTCCATGAAGCGCGGCGAGGCGGTCACGCGCACGCTCACCCGGGTGTCCATCCACACCCACTGACGCAGCCTTGCCGGGCAGCGCGCGCGCTGTCCGTCTAACATTCAACTTTTCCCTGACGGAAATCCGCCATGACCTACTGCGTGGGCATGCTGCTCGACGCCGGGCTCGTATGCCTGTCCGATTCGCGCACCAATGCCGGTGTCGATCACATCAACACCTTCCGCAAGATGAATCTGTTCGAGCGCCCGGGCGAGCGCGTGCTGGTGCTGATGAGCGCCGGCAACCTCGCGCTGACGCAGACGCTGGTGAGCCTGCTGCGCGAGCGTCTCGCCACCGACGGGCCCAACCTGTACACGGTGACGAACATGTTCGAGGCGGCGCGGCACGTCGGCGACTGCCTGCGCGAAGTACATGCGCGCGACGGCGAGGCGCTGAAGGAATTCGGCATCGAGTTCAACGCCAGCCTCATCCTCGGCGGCCAGATACTGGGCGAGGAGCCGCGACTGTTCCAGATCTACGCCGCCGGCAACTTCATCGAGGCGACGCGCGACACGCCTTACTTCCAGATCGGCGAGGCGAAGTACGGCAAGCCCATCATCGACCGCGTCATCCGCCCGGAA
>PNJM01000522.1 GCA_013821865.1 Rhodocyclaceae bacterium | reverse complement strand
CAGTTTTTCCGCTAGCGCCTTGGCACGCTCGGCGGACTGCTGCTGTCGCCATGCCGCCTCGACCTGCGGCCGGATGTCGGCCAGCGGCCGCAGGGCGCTCGGGGTGATGTCGAGGGTCTTCACGGCATAATAGCTGTTCTCGCCGAGCTTCTCGATCTTGGAGTCATCGTCAGGCTGCTGGGTGAACGCCCCGGAGAGGATGGGCACGGCCGAGGCCGGTAGCCCCGCATCCTCCCCCTCTTTCAGGCGACCGGTCACGCTCACGGGGCCTACGGTGTTCAGCTTGAGCTTGAGCTTGCCGGCGGCCTCTTCCAGGCTGGTCCCGGAGGCGAGGTCGTCATCCAGTTTGCGGCTGAGATCGTAGAGCCGGTCCACGGCCAGTTCGCGCTGGACCCTCACCGTGAGGGCGGGGCGCACCGCCTCGAAGGATGCAACAGCCGGCGGCTCGATGGCCGCAATGTAGACCAGATAAAAGCCAAGGCTGCTCTTGATCGGCCCCACCGTCTCTCCGGCCTTGGCGCGAAAGGCACGGTCGGCAATGTCCACGGAGGATTGCGCCGCGTAGGCGGTCTGGGTCAGCTGGCCGAGCGCCAGATCGTCAGGGGTCAGGCCGAGTTCGGCGTTTACTGCGGCCTCGAAACTCTCTCCCTTGCGCACGCGCGCTATCACCTTGTTGGCCGTCGCCTCGTCTGGCGCCAGGGCCTGCCCGATGCTGCGCTGCTCGGCGCCGCCGTATTCGGTGATGTTCTGCTCGAAGGCCTGCTTCAGCTGTTCATCAGTCGGCTCGATCTCCTGAACCACGGTGTCGAGATCGAGCAGGACATATTGAAAGCGCCGTAGTTCAGGGATGCTGAAGACGCGCTTGTTGTCGGCCATGAACTTTTTGAGCTTGGCATCATCCGGTGCCGGGACATCGCCGGCAAAGCGCTCGAACGGGATACGCGCGACCAGACCGCCACGCTGCTCCAGCAACAAGGAGACATAGGCCTTGCCAAGCCGTGCCGGCGCATCGCCGCCGACGCCAATGCCGCGGGTAAACTGGTCTCGCAC
>PNJM01000521.1 GCA_013821865.1 Rhodocyclaceae bacterium | reverse complement strand
GCCAGAGCACGCCGACGTAGGGCGCAAACTCCCGCCGGATCTCGTAACGCAGGCGAAGACCCGCCTCCACATCCGTCAGACCCGAGCCCAGACGCAACTGGCGACTGTTTTGCGCGGAGAAGTTCATCTCCACGTCCGGCTGCAGGATCAGCCGCTGGGTAAATCTCAGATCATAGCTGCCCTTGAACCGCGCCAGCACCTCGCCCTGGTTGGAGAGATAGACCGCGCTGTCGAGCTTGAACCAGTAGGGCGCCACGCCCTCGACCCCGACAGTGGCGAAGGTTCTGGACGGGGTCGGCTTGAAATCGTGCCTGACCCCGGCCTGCAGGTTGAAGTATGGGCCGATCGCCCGCGCATAGACCGCCTGAAGCTCTGCGCGTTCAAGGCCTTGGCGGCGCGCGCCTTCGCCTTCCGATTTCACCACCAGTCGATTCAGATCGCCGCCGTACCAGATCTCGCCGTCCCAGGCGTAGCCGCCGCCATTCCCTTCGACGAACTCAGCTTGATCCAAGAGGAAGAGGGAGACGCGGCTGCCGCCATGCTCGGCGCGCAGTTCCTCCCGCGCCCCCTCCATGCGGGCAGGGCTGAAGAAGCGGTCCGCCAGATGGTCTCCAGGCGGCGGCGGCGGCGACGTGGCGGGCGCGGTCAGCATGGAGCGATCGCCCGCCATGGCGGGCATCCCGGGCATCGCGGGCATGTCGTGACCAGGCTGCTGAACGGGAGCCGCCGCGGAGTTGGCCGGAGCCGCGGCGTCTACGGGCGCATTGTTCGCCGGCATGTCGTGACCGGCGTGAGGATCGGCCGGCGGCGTGGCCGACATGTTGTGGCCCGCGTGGGGATCCGTCGGCGGCGTGGCGCGTGGGCCTGGCTTCGCCGCTGGTTTGGCCTTCGTCGCCGGCATTGTCATGCCAGGCATGTCGTGGGTCATGGGCTGGGCTGCGGCTGACCCCGCCCAGGCGAGGGGCAGCAGCGCGATCAGAGCGATGCGGTTCATGCCGCACCTCCGTCGAGTGGTCGCACGGAAAACACCTGAAACATCCCCCCGTGCAT
>PNJM01000520.1 GCA_013821865.1 Rhodocyclaceae bacterium | reverse complement strand
GTGGGTTCGTGGATCAAGGCGCTGCAGGACGATCCGCTGGAGATTTTCCGGGCCGCTGCAGATGCCGAGAAGATTCAAGACTACGTGCTGGGCCTGGAGCAGCAACAGGTGCAGGAGCAAGACCAGCAGCAGCGCCAGGCGCTGCCGGAGACACAAGCTGAAAGTGTTGTGGCCGCGCTGGAGTCGGCCGGCTGGGTGCGCAGCGATGGCGCAGCCATCGCGTCCAAGTCGTTCGATACGGTGAACGGTAAGAACGATGCACATGCGTTCATCACGGCCGGCGATGGCATCAACCGCACTTTGCAATTCCAGTACCTCAGCGAAGGGCGCAACGTGGCGGCGGCAGATGGCGCGCTCATTCCAGTAGGTGCGACGGCCGAGCAGGCCGCCCGAATTGCGACAGCCGCCGCCGCACGGGCCGATAAGTCGATTCAGGATTCCTACGGCGTCCGCGTTGCCGCCATGTTGGACGAAGGGAAGCAGCAGGAGGCGAACATGCAAGCACAACAAGCCAAGCGGGCCGAGGCGGCCTACATCGAGCGCGTACTAGAAGCCGTCACGCGGGTGTCCGACCCGGCCGCCCTGCAGACGAGCGAGAAATTCGAGCTGGCCGAGCGGCGCAATGCCATCATCTTGACGGCCGACGCACGCACCATCAGCCCGGCATCGTTCCAGCAGAGCGCGAAGGAAGGCTTCGGTGTGGACATGCCGGCCGATTGGAACGGTCGAATCCAGGTGCAGGGCAACGTGACGCAACAGATCGACGGCAAGCCTCACGTCGCCGCAGCACATTCCCTTGGCGTTGAACCGGAGTTCTTCGGGGTCTACGCGCAGCACGAGGACGGCACGCATCAGTGGCTGGCCGACTTCCCATCCGACACCGAGGCCGGCGAGCTGGCCGACCAGCTGCGCATGGTCGATGCCATTACCGAGCAGAACCCGCACGAGCAGGCGGCCAAGCTGGCCCGCGTGCTCGAAAACGCCGTGCGCCGCGACCCGAACAGCACGGACGAGCAAATTTCAGCCGCTAAAGAGGCCCGCAAGGATGCC
>PNJM01000519.1 GCA_013821865.1 Rhodocyclaceae bacterium | reverse complement strand
CTTCCTCATCGACGGCAGCGACGCCGAATACGACACGTTCAACGGCGGCGCCGGCTTCGACACCATCCTGGGCGGGGCCGGGGACGACACCCTCCGCGTGCGCAGCCTGACCGCCGCCAACGGCATCGAGCGGATCGACGGCGGCGCCGGCATCAACAGCATTGCCGGCATGTGGGACAGCGGCGACACCATCGACCTCGGCGGCATCGAGGTCGCGAACATCGCCTACATCGACGGCGGCGGCTACGCCGATACCCTGACCGGCACGGCGGGTCAGGATTACCTCATCGGCGGCAGCGACAACGACACGCTGAGAGGCGCCGCCGGCAACGACGTGCTCCAGGGCGGCGCCGACAACGACCGCCTGGAAGCGGGTGAGGGCGCCAACCTGCTTTTGGGCGGCACAGGAAGTGACATCCTGATGGGTGGCGCCGGCAACGAGTTGCTGATGGGCGGCGCCGGCAACGACACGATCACTCCAGGGGAAGGAGGCGACGTCATCGTTTTCAACCTGGGCGATGGCCAAGACACGCTCAACGCCAGCACCGGTGCGGACAACACCCTTTCCCTGGGCGGCAACCTCGCCTATGCCGATCTCGGCTTCCAGAAGAGCGGCAACGACCTGGTGCTCAACGTCGGCGCGGCCGACAAGCTCACCCTGAAGGACTGGTACGCCGCGCCGACCTACCACGGCGTGCTCAACCTGCAGGTGGTGGCCGAGGCGATGGCCGCCTTCGACGCGGGTTCGAGCGACCCGCTGCTCAACCACAAGGTGCAGCGCTTCGACTTCCAGGGGCTGGTCGACCGCTTCGACGCCGCCCGGACGGCCAACCCCGGCCTCGGCGCCTGGGCCCTGACCGACGCCCTGCTGAGCGTTCATCTTGCCTCCGGCGACAGCGAAGCCCTGGGCGGCGATCTGGCCTACCAGTACGGCCGCAACGGCAGCCTGGCGGGCATGGGACTCACCTCCGCCCAGAACATTCTCGCCAATCCGCAGTTCGGGGTTTCGCCTCAGACGCTGCAGCCGCTCGCCGGACTGCAGGAGGGGCTGGTGAAACTGGGGTGATGGCATGGG
>PNJM01000518.1 GCA_013821865.1 Rhodocyclaceae bacterium | reverse complement strand
CGTCATGGCCGGCAAGCCGCGCCGCGCCGCGAAATCGAGAAGGCATCGGCCGGATCCATCGGCAAACCCTCGGGGATGTATTCGCCGCTGTCACGGTCCTGCCGGTAGGTCGCCGCCAGCCGGCCTGCGGCAATGCGTTCCAACGCCACGGCAAGCTTATCGATATCTTCCAGCGCATTGTACATCCCGAAGCTGATCCGCACCAATCCCGGCACTGCGCTGCGGTTGCCGCTGGCCATGTCGGCGCGCACTTTCTCAACCTCGTCATGCGAGAGTCCGAGCAAGCGGATCAGGTAGGGATGCGCGCAAAAGCAGCCGTTTCTGACACCAATCCCGTATTCGGCCGCAAGTGCGGCTGCGACAAGCCCGTGCGGCTGCGTGGCCAGGGTGAACGCGATCACGCCCAGATGGCGGGACCCATCCGACGCATCGCCCATGCCGTAAAGCCGCAGCCCGTCTATCCGCGCCAGACGTTCAAGCGCATGGGCCCTCAGCGCCGCCTCATGCGCTGCAATCTGATCCATGCCGACGTCGGACAGGGCCCGGATCGCCGCAGCAAGGGCCACGGCCCCCACCACATTGGGCGTTCCGGCCTCGTCGCGGTCGGGGGCCGGTGCCCAGGTCACGCTGTCCAGTGCCACGAAGTCGATGGTGCCGCCGCCGCGATGCTCGGGCTCGCCCTGTTCGAAGGTATCGCGGCGGCCGATCAGCGCACCGGTGCCAAAGGGGGCATACATCTTGTGGGCCGACAGCGTGACATAATCCAGATGCGCGGGATCATCCAGGCCACGCATGTCGATCCGGCGATGCGGGGCAAGCTGCGCGCAATCGACAAGGATCCGGGCGCCGGCGGCGTGAACCCGGCGGGCGAGCGCGTGAATGTCGGGCATGTAGCCGGTCACGTTCGATGCCCCGGTCACCGCGACCAGCCGAACCCGACCGGCGTGCCGCCGCAAGAGGCTGTCAAGATGGGCTTCGTCCAGCGCGCCGCTGTCGTCGACGCCGACATGTTCAACCTGCGCCTGCGCCCGCCAGGGCAGATCGTTGCTGTGATGCTCCATCTGCGAGACGAGGACGACA
>PNJM01000517.1 GCA_013821865.1 Rhodocyclaceae bacterium | reverse complement strand
ACTACGACCCGACGGGCCGCGCATCAGATCGATGAGATAGACCAGAAAGGACACGCCAGCCACGATTGTGATGATCGTCGGCATGTAATCGAAAGACGATGCGGCGCCGAGGCAGACGCTGATCAGCGCGGCGGACAGGATGTAGATCACCGTTTTCATGCCGCGAGCCTGCCATGGATGGCGCTGCTCGGTAACTGGACACAGAAGCGTTCGGCTAGGCCTTGATGTGCGGCACCCGTCGATTATGGGCGTATTGCAGCACCAGTGCCGCCGCCAGAAACAGTGCCGTCGACAGGTCGATCCCTAACAGACTCGAACCGGTCGACCAGTGCTTGTATACAAGCCAGGTGTTGGCCAACAGCATGATCAGGGTGAGGCCCCTCTGCTCCCATCCCCACTGCCTGGACGGGCGAATCCGATACATGGACATCGCGCCCAGGAAGATCATGACGGCGCCCAGCAGGCTCAGGCAGGCTCCCAACATCGCCATCATCGACCTCCGTTTCCGTTGTTGCTGAAGGTGCCGGCGACGACGGTGCGGATGATGCGCTCGCAGGCGTCGACCGCGGCCAAGGAATTACCGGAGTGGGCGGCCACCTTCCCGATCCACTCGGCGACCTGTCCGACCGCTTCGTCCAGAGTGGACGCATCCGTGCCGGCGGCGAGCGCAGCCTCGAGCTGCTGGACCCGCTGGCGCAGGCCGGCGGCTTCCAGACCCTGCGGCGCGGACACGTAGCCAAGACGGTAAGCCGCCTGGGCGATGCGCACCTGTTCTGGCGTGAGCTCGCCCATCCGTAGCCGCATTTCCTCGGCATTCGGCACCATGATGTCATCGTGCACGGTCGTTACTCCTGTTGCACGGTTTCTTCTCCGAGCCTGGCGCGCACTGGCAATTCTGCGGGAAGCCTGCCGCGCAGTTGGGGCATTGGCCCCAGCCGAACTTCAAGCAGGGCGATTGCGCGGCGACCTCGGTGTTGTTGGAAGCGACCTGTCCATGCTGGACTTTGATCTCCACCTCATAGGCGGGGATGAACTTCGGATGGTGCCATTGGCTCCGGTGACCGTTGGCGTTGAAGGCGT
>PNJM01000516.1 GCA_013821865.1 Rhodocyclaceae bacterium | reverse complement strand
CGTAGTTGGTGCCGGCGAGGCGGACAACCATGGGGACCTTGAGGTCGACGGTCTTGGCGGCGTTGACGATACCGTTGGCGATGACGTCGCAGCGCATGATGCCGCCGAAGATGTTGATGAGGAGGGCGTCGACCTTGGGGTCGGATGTGATGATGCGGAAGGCGTTGGCCACCTGCTCCTCGGTGGCGCCGCCGCCGACGTCGAGGAAGTTGGCGGGCGAGCCGCCGCACAGCTTGATTTCATCCATGGTGGCCATGGCCAGGCCGGCGCCGTTGACCATGCAGCCAATGGTGCCGTCCATGCCGATGTAGTTGAGGCCGACCTTGGAGGCGGCGACCTCGCGCGGGTCCTCTTCGGTGGGGTCGCGCAGGTCGAAGATGTCCTGCTGGCGGAACTTGGCCGACTCGTCAAAGTTGAGCTTGGCGTCGATGGCGTAGATGTCGGCCGTGGGCGTCTGGGCCCAGGGGTTGATCTCCAGCTGCGAGCAGTCGCACTTGATGAACAGGTCGTAGAGCCGGCGCAGCTGCTCGGCGCCCTCGTGCCAGTCGGTGAAGCCCATGCGGTAGGCCAGCTGGCGGGCCAGCTCCTGCGTCATGCCGGTCTCGATGGGGATGGGCACCTTCATGATCAGCTCGGGGAAGTCGTGCGCCACGTTCTCGATGTCCATGCCGCCGTCGGGCGAGAAGACCAGGCAGGGGCCACCGGCCTCGCGGTCCATGACGAACGACAGGTAGTACTCGATGTTGAAGTCGATGGCGTGCGCGATCATCAGCTTGTTGACCAGCACGCCCTCGGGCGGCGTCTGCTTCGTCACCAGTCGCTGGCCGAGCATGTTCTCCGCCATCTGGCGCACCTTCTCGGGCGTGTCCACTAGGTGCACGCCGCCCTTGAATCCGTTCGTGAACGTGCCCACGCCGCGGCCGCCGGCGTGGATCTGCGCCTTGACCACGAACTGCTTGGTCCCGTGCTTGCCGGCCAGCTCCTTGGCCGCCGACTCGGCTTCCGCCGCCGACGTGGCAAGCGCCCACGGCTGGGTCTTGACGCCGTGCTTGTCCAGAATCTGCTTGCTCTGATACTCGT
>PNJM01000515.1 GCA_013821865.1 Rhodocyclaceae bacterium | reverse complement strand
TACTCGTCGTCTTCCTCCGACGTGAATGGCGACGGCATATCGAACAGCCCGCGCACGATGGCGACGACGATACCCGTCGCGACGTAGAGGACACCGAGCGGGAAGAAGAACTCCTTCGGCAGGAAGAACATGCCCACGATCACGGCGACGAAGACCAGCACGCCGAAGGCCCCGTACCAATTGCGCAGCGAGAAGCGCGGCCAGGCCGGGTAGGGCACGGGGCTGATCATCAGGAACGCCAGCGCGACCATCAAGAAGCGCAGGATCGACTGCCACGGCAGGTCGCCGATGGCCGTCTGCTGGTAGAGTTCGGTCTGGGAGAACCAGTAGTAGGTGGCGAGCGTGCCACCTGCCGCTGGGCTCGGGAGTCCCTGGAAGAAGACCTTGGACTTCCCGGCCTGCTCGACATTGAAGCGCGCGAGGCGCATCACGGCACAGGCGACAAACAGCCAGACGAAGATCCAGTCCCACCCCGTGCGGTTGAGTTCGGCGAAGTACATCATCAGCGCCGGCGCCACGCCGAAGGAAATGGCGTCCACCAGCGAGTCGAGCTCCTCGCCGAACCGGCTGCCCGTGTTGGTGGCGCGGGCAATGCGGCCGTCGAACATGTCGAGGAAGCCGGCCGTGACGATGTACCACCCGGCGCGCACGTGTTCGCCGCGCGAGGCGGCGACGATGGCAAAGATGCCGAAGAACAGGCTGCCCAGCGTGAAGCCGTTGGGCAGCATCACGAGCGACGGGCGGGGAAGCCGGGGGCGTCGCATCAGCGGAGCTCCGCGATGACGGTGGTGCCGGCCGACGTGTGCTCGCCGACGCGCACGCGGGGCATGCTGCCGGCCGGCAGGTAGACATCCACGCGCGAGCCGAACCGGATGATGCCGAAGCGCTCCCCCTGGTCCGCTTGGTCCCCCGGCCGGCTGTACGTCACGATGCGGCGCGCCACGAGCCCGGCGATCTGGCGCACGAGCACCCGGTGCGGGCCGCTCTCGATGCCAACAGAGGACTGCTCGTTCTCGAGCGAGGCCTTGTCCACCGCGGCGTTGAGGAACTTGCCCGGGTTGTAGTGCGTGTACGTGACGC
>PNJM01000514.1 GCA_013821865.1 Rhodocyclaceae bacterium | reverse complement strand
TCAATACGACATCACCTTCGGCTACAACGGCTGGGATGGCCGCTATGCCCAGTCCCCCGCCATCGGCCGCTGGATGGACAGCGCGCTGCGCCCGGCGCTCATGAGCGCGCTCGCCAGGGCCGGGCATATTCCCGGCGGGCTGGTGTTCGCCGCCAACGACCGCAAGCCGGACGACGGGCTGCTCGACACCTATACCCCGGCGCGCTTCTCCAACGGCTGGGGCGATCTGGCGCGTATTCCCACTATTCTGGTCGAGAACCACTCGCTCAAGCCCTATCGCCAGCGCGTGCTCGGCACCTATGTGCTGCTGGAGGCGGCCCTGAAGATCGCCGGGGCGGATGCCGCCGCACTGCAGCAGGCGATCGCGGGGGATCGTGCCGCGCGACCGGCCAGCATCCCGCTCACCTGGGCGCCGCTCAAGACGCCGGTTGCCCGGCGGGACTTCCTGGGCGTTGCCCACGAGACCTATCTGTCTGCGGCATCCGGCGGGCCGGAAGTGCGCTGGCTCGGCAAGCCGGTCCGCCAGACGCTCGATGTGTTCGGCGATGCGCCCGCGTCCACCACCACCCTGCCGGTCGCCTGGTGGGTGCCGGCGACGAAGCCGGAGGTGATCGCCCGCCTGCGCCGGCAGGGCGTGCAGGTCGAGACGATTTCCGCCCCGCGCACGGTGACGGTCGAGATGCTGCGCTTGCCCGAGCCCAAGCCCGGCACCATCAACGAGGGGCATGTCGAGATCGGCGCGCAAGCAGGCTTGCCGGAGCGCCACGAGGAGACTTTTCCCGCCGGCTCGGTGCGGGTGCCGGCTGACCAGCCGCTGGTGCTGGTTGCGGCCCACCTGCTGGAGCCGGGCAGCCCGGAATCGATGCTCGCCTGGGGCTATTTCCCGGAAATACACCAGCGTACGGAATATATTGAAGGCTACGCCATCGCGCCACTGGCTGACAAAATGCTGGCGCAGGACCCGGCCCTGAAGGCGGCGTTCGAGGCCCGGCTGGCCGCAGACCCCGAATTCGCCAAAAGCCCCGATGCGCGGCTGGAATGGTTCTACCAGCGCACACCCTATTATGATGCGCGCTACCG
>PNJM01000513.1 GCA_013821865.1 Rhodocyclaceae bacterium | reverse complement strand
ATTTCCTCTACCATTCGCCCGCCACCCGCTTCGTGGCCGGCTTCATCGGCTCGCCGTCGATGAATTTCATCCCCTGCCGGCTGGAGGCCGCCGGCGAGGGCCTGCGCGTCCGTCTGACGGACAGTATCGCGTTCGAGGTGCCGGCCTCGCGCGTCGCGCGCTACAAGCCGCATGTCGGCAACGGCGATCTCCTGTTCGGCATCCGGCCCGAGCACCTGACCGAAGCCAAGCCCAATGGCGAGAAGAACATCGGCCAGTTCGATGCCGCGCTGGAAGTGACCGAGCCCATGGGCAACGAGACCATGGTGTTCTTCTCGATCAACGGCACCGAGGTCTGCGGCCGCGTCAGCCCCAATGCCGGCGCGCGCGAGAGCACCACCATGAAGATGGCGGTCGCGCTCGACAACATGCACCTGATCGACAACGCCTCCGGCCGCGTGCTGTAGTATCGTGCACCCGGTCTTTCGTTATGGCCGGGCCCGTCCTGGCCATCCACGTCTTGCTTCCAGCTCAACAAAAGGAAGGCATGGGTGCCCGGCCCAAGGCTTGTGCTCGGGCCGGCTGCCGGCGGGACCCGGGTGCCGGGCATGCCGACATCATCGGGAGGAGCCATCGTGTCCGAGTTGAAGGGAAAGGTCGCCTGGATCACCGGTGCCGGCAGCGGCATAGGCGAGGCGGCGGCGCTAGCGCTCGCCAAGGAGGGGGTGCGGGTGGCGCTCACCGGCCGTCGGCGCGACGCCTTGCAGGCGGTCGCCGACCGCGTGAAGGCGGCCGGTGGCACCGCCCATGTGGCGGCGGGCGACATTACCGATCCGGAGACGCCACAGCGGCTGGCGCAGGAGGTGGCCAAGACCTTCGGCCGGCTCGACATCCTGGTCAACAATGCCGGCGCCAACGTGCTGGAGCGCTCCTGGGCCAAGCTCAATCCCGAGCGCATCAAGACCGTCATCGACAGCAATCTGACCTCGACCTTCTATTGCGCGCAGGCGGCGCTGGCGCTGATGCGGCCGCAGAAGGACGGGCTGCTGATCCACACCGCCTCCTGGGCCGGCCGCTTCGTCGGGGTGCTGTCGGGCCCGG
>PNJM01000512.1 GCA_013821865.1 Rhodocyclaceae bacterium | reverse complement strand
CAGCTGACGCGGACGCCGGCGGTCGTATCTTCGAAACTCAGCTCCTCCCAACGCAGATCGCGCAGCGCCAGGTGGTCGAACATGCCTGGGCCGGCCGTGAAGTCGCGGATGACGTCGTTTCCGCTGGTTGGATCCACGGCGAAGGCGTCCGGGCCCAACCCGCCAACCAAGGTGTCATCCCCCATACCGCCTTCCACATCGCCGTGACCGGCGCCCTCGTCGAGATAGTCGGCCCCGGCGCCGCCCATCAGGGCGTCGGCGTCCTCGCCGCCGTAGAGGCGGTCGCCGCCGCTGCCGCCGGTCAGTCGATCGGCGCCATCTCCGCCGCTGAGAGTGTCCTGGCCCTGGTCGCCGTAGAGAACGTCGTTTTGGCGTGAGCCGGAGATTTGGTCGTCGCCGCCCAGTCCCCACAAGTGGTCCCGGTCACCACGTCCGCCCAGCACGTCGCGCCCTTCATCGCCGATAGCGATTTGATAGTCGTACCGCTCGCGGCCGGCATCGAAGTCAAACGTCAGACCTTCGGCGGCCATGTACTCATTGGCCAAGTCTTGGAGCGGTGTATCCTTCCAGTTATGGGAGAGCTTGTGCGACATGGTAGGTCCTGCTGAAGATTGCTGCGGTTGGAACGTTTGTTGCCGCTCAATTTGGAAGGGCGACGCGAACCTGCAACTCGTCTTGCCGACAGGAAGTTCCGTGGTCTAGCGTTGTTCTAGCTGTTTCCTATGCAGCTTAATGACCGCAGGCGAGTTCGGGCCACTCCCTGCCATCGGGACGGGGCGTCGACAGCTTAGGCACGCTGCTGCGCGTATCGATGATGTCTTCGGACCGGTATGCCGATCAGACCACCCACTTGTCCCAGTTTGCGTAGCGCTCCTGGCTGCGCCGTCCGCGCGGCAAGCTGAGGCCGACGAGGGCGAGGCCCAACACGATGCTGGCGATCTGGCCCGCCAGCGTATCTCCGCTGAGCAGGAAGGGCGCGGCGACGAGCCAGGCTCCAAGCGCCGCATTGGCCAGTCGAAGCGGACGGGCCACCTCCGAGGTGGCGATGATTGCGACGGTGATCACGAGCGCGCCCACCAC
>PNJM01000511.1 GCA_013821865.1 Rhodocyclaceae bacterium | reverse complement strand
TAGGCCTCGACGCCCGCCGGCCGATTGGCGCGGGTGTAGTCGCGGACCATGAAGCCGGCGGCCTCCAGGGCGCGCCTGTGGGCCCGGGCGTTGCTCTCGGTGCATCCCAGATAGTCGGCGATCAGACTGGTCCCGGGCCAAACGGTCGCCACGTCCTGTTCAAGACGGTCCTGGTTGAGGTGCTCGACATAGAGCAGCAGCGTCATCCGCTGCTGCACGGTCAGCGTCGGCGTGCCCTTCAGCACGGCCGCGGCGATCCGTGCGACAGAGACGCCGGGCTGCCAGCGCCAGGCGCGCGCCTGCGCGCAGACCGCGTCAAAGTTGGGGGCGCGCTTGGCGAAACCTGGTCGCCAGTCGTCGCTGGATAAGGCCGTTCGCATACCGTCCCTTCCTGGTTGGGACGAGGCCGATTCACGGGCGCGAAACCAGCAGGCAAAAGACCATAGGTCTCCTGTTCGGGGCCTTGACGACGCAAAAAGCGCCCCCTAGGCTGGTCCCGATCAATCAAGCCGCTACCACACGGCGCCTGCGATTTCCGAGAGCCTCCCGCGCCAACGGGGGGCTCTCGCCGTTTAGGGGTCTCGTCTAGGTCAAGATGAAGTCCTCTGAGGCGACCAGGCGCGCGCGGAGGGTCCGCCACGCGACTCAGTCGACGGCAGCGTTCAGTGAGTCTGACGAATCCTGAAGGCTTGGAATTGCACCCTTTTGGGCAAAAAGGGCCGATTCGGGCAGTTGACGCCGTTCCGGAAACGAGTCCGCATAGCGCGACTCAGTCCGCTAGGGACGGTGGCTACCCGCATCGGCCACACCACCCATAGCGCTTATGGCTGAATTGGGCCCAGGTGAAACGTGCGGCGGGCCTTAAACCCGTCCGCTCCAGGAGGGCCGCAAGGTGCGCACCCCCAACGCCTCACCTGCGCCTCGCGCCGACGCGCGGCGGGCCGCCTGTGGCGCCCGCCAGCCTACCGACCGTCTATTCCGTTCGCTTCACCAGACCGGCGCGGCGCGCCTGCACCCGGGCGAAGAAGCGCGCCTTGACGAGCGAGAAGAGGGAAGGCGGCAGCATCCCGTAGGCGGCCG
>PNJM01000510.1 GCA_013821865.1 Rhodocyclaceae bacterium | reverse complement strand
CAGCAACCTCGTCTTCCTCGAAGCGGCGCTCGATGCGGTCTCGCCGCGGCCGCCGCTTGCCACATCGGACCTCGACCATGACGGCACCGCAGAGCTGTTCCTGCACAACGCCGATGTCCAGGCAGTGGTCAAGTTGGACGCCCATGCCGCCCTGTGCGAATTCGACTCCTATGCCCTGGGCCACAATTTCGGCGACACGCTGACGCAGCGCGAGGAGCACTATTACCACAAGCTGAGCGGTCGGAACGACACGCACGCGCACGAAGGCAACGGCATCGCCTCGGCGCATGACCGCGTTGCCTTCAAGGATGAAGTCGGCGTCGCCGACATCGCCCCGGACGGGCGGCCGCGCCGCCTGTTCAGCGACGCCTGGATCCGGCTCGGCGGCTCGACGCACTGGCCGCAATACGCAGCAGGGGAACTCAAGGCGCCGCTCATGAGCGCGACCTTCGTCGCGCCGCTCGACAGCGGCGAGGCGAGCAAGACCTGCATCCTGGCCGGCCGCTCGCTCAACATCACCTGGCGGCTAAAAAACGTGCCGGGCGGACGGTTCGGCACCGAGCTGAACCTGGCCATGCCGAGCTGCGACGGCTACTCCGGCCGCTACATCCTCGCCGACGGCAGCATTCCCTGCGGCTTCGGCCAGGCGCTGAAACTGACCGGGGCCACGCAGCTGACCCTGGACGACCGCGAACTGCGCGGCGCGCTGCGGCTCACCTCCAGCCGGCCGCTGGACATCGAGGCCATTCCGCACTACACCGTTTCGCAATCGGAGGCCGGCTTCGAAAAAATCATGCAGGCGGCCTGCCTGCGCCTGTCCTGGCCGATCGATGCCGCGCAGCAGGAAACAACCATCAGCCTGGAGATCCTCAAGGACTGATCATCATGCGGCTTTTCGGCACCCTACTCGCCGGCCTCGCCCTCGGTTACGGCGCGCTTGCCGCGATCCTCTACGTTTTTCAGTCGCGCTTCGTCTATTTTCCCGAAATCGGTCGCGAGGTCGTGGCAACGCCTGCCATGTTGCGTCTGCCCTTCGAGGATGTGCGCATCGCCACCGCCGACGGCGAAACACTGGCCGGC
>PNJM01000509.1 GCA_013821865.1 Rhodocyclaceae bacterium | reverse complement strand
GCGCCGGTGTTGATGTTGTCGTTCACGTCCACCAGGAGGACGCTCTTCTTGATCTTCGTCGGGTTGTAGCCGTAGTCCAGCGTCAGCCGCAGGGGCTCGGTCGGTCGCCAGATCACGCTGAGCTCGCCACCCTTCGAGACCGACTTCGCCACGTTCACGAACTGGGTGACATTGGTGGCGCCCACCCGCACGGCCACCGGCGCCTGCAGGTTCTTATAGTCGAGGTAGAAGAGGGCCAGGTTGACCTGCAGGTTGGCGCCGAAGTTCTTCTTCAGGCCTGCCTCGTAGGCGTTCACCGTCTCCTCGTCCGCCTTGGGGTCGGCCAGGAAGCCGCCCGCCGAGAAGCCGAAGGCTTTGTAGCCGCGGCTGTAGCGGGCGTAGGCCAGGGTGTCCGGATCCGGCTCCCACTGGACGCCGGCCGTGCCGGTCACGGCGTCGGAGGTGTCCGAGAGGCCGCGGCTTGCCACGCCGTTGGGGCCGATGACGTACTGGCGACAGACCTGCGCCGCCCCCGTTCCCGTGCAGACTGACGGTGTCGAGACGCCCTCGATCGGGCCCGCCGTGCTCTTCGGCGCCAGGGCGTCCGTCAGGTCCATCGCGCCGTTGCCGAGCCCACCCAGTGGGGCCAGGGCGTTGCCGAGGCCAAGCGCCTGACCCACGGCCGGAAGGGCGGTGAGGTTGCCCAGCAGGCTGCCCCAATTTGCCGCGGTGCCGGGCCCGAAGGCGCCGAGGCCCAGGGCCGGATAGAGGCTGGGATAGCAGGCGTCGGAGTTGCAGACGATCCGCCGGAACTCCGTGCCGAACTTCTTGTCCTTGGTGTAGCGCAGGCCGCCGGTGAACTTGACCGTCTCGGTGGCCTGCCAGTCGATCTGGCCGAACACCGCCTTGCTGCGGGTCGTCAGGCGATAGTTGCCGGTGGACCAGATGTTGTCGGGGTTAGGCGCTGCGCCCAGGATCGGCGTCTGCAGCGAGGATGGGCCGACGAGGAAGAAGTCCGCCGTACTACCGGTGCCGCTGTACTTTTCATTATAGTAGAAGGCGCCTACGATCCATTGCAGCGGGCCATCGTGGGTCGACGAG
>PNJM01000508.1 GCA_013821865.1 Rhodocyclaceae bacterium | reverse complement strand
GCCCTGAACCATCGCCTTCTCCTTGGCGTCCATGCTGTAGCCGGGCCAGTCGCCGTCGCGGGTCTTGTAGCGGAGGTATTCCTCCAACGCCGCCTTGGCGCCCAGGGGCATCGGGTGGGTCGAGCCGCTGTCCAGATAGACGAACGGCATCCGGGCGAAGGCCGACCGGGCGGGCAGGACCCCCGCGCCGTCCGCCGACGCCGGAGCCGCCTGGGCCAGGCCGGGGGCAGCCGCCGCGGCGGCCACCAGCGCTCTTCGGGTGAACTTCATCGGACGTCCTGTCTCCCGAGGATGCTAGCTGGCGGCCGCCGGATTGTTCTTTCGTACTTGCCGGCGCGAGAGGCGGCGCTTGGATGATTTATCCAACCGATCAGCGGAATTTGCGGGCGGTCAGCGGCACCGCCATGGTGCTCTTCTGAGCAGACAGGGTGACGATGGAACGGACGTCGACGACGCCCGGCAGCTTCAGCAGGACCGAGAAGATGAAGTCCTGATACCAAGTCACGTCGGGCGCCAGGATCTTCATCATGGCGTCCATCTCGCCGAAGACGGTCCAGCACTCCAGGATCTCCGGGATGCTGTTGATCGCCTTGTAGAAGTTGGCCCGCTCCTCTTCGGTCAGCGTGGTCATCTTCACCTGGGCGAAAATCTGCATCTTGAAGCCGACCATCTCGTGGTCGACGATCGCGACGACGGCCTTGATGTAACCCTCCTCGCGCAGGCGCTGGATCCGTCGCCAGCAGGGCGACTGGGAGAGGCCTACGCGCTCGGCCAGTTCGCCGGTGGAGAGCGAGGCGTCGCGCTGCATCAGATCCAGGATCTTGATGTCGATCGCGTCGAGCACGGCGGGCATAAGTTCGTCCTTGCGGCGGGCCATGCGCGCATAGCGGATGCGTAAAGCGCCGCTGTCAAGGAACGGCCGGGTCGCGAAAATGGGAATGCGCGATTTTCGAACCGCTGCATTGGCCATTCGCCACCCGCCCGGCCGCTGCATTATCAATGTGTATCGAACGGACAAAGGTTCTAAGAACGAAAAGAAAAACCGGCGCCACGAACCTACGGTCTGGGAACGGCAAGATC
>PNJM01000507.1 GCA_013821865.1 Rhodocyclaceae bacterium | reverse complement strand
CCGGCCTTCGGCGGCGTGCTGCGCACACGGGTCGGCATCAGCCATCGCACCAAGGTCTACCCGACCACGGACCTGAGCGAGGCGATCGCTCAGGACAGCTACAGCCTGCTGTCGGCCGGCGTGATCTGGGAGCGCGACCGCAGCCTGAGCTTCGCGCTGCAGGGCAGCAACCTGACCAACAAGGCCTACCGCACCGATGGCTACAACATCCCGGCGCTGGGCATCCTGACCGGCTACTACGGTGCACCGCGTCAGGTCACGGCCAGCGTGAACTACCGGTTCTGAGCAAGGACCGAGCTTTGCCGTACCCGAGACGGATACAGCCTTCGCCAGGCACAGACAGTCCTCAGGACTGTCTGTGCCCGGGCTCAGTGCCTGCGCACAAGGCGACGCCTTGCGAAGGCCTCGGCGCCTGCAAGCGCCGAGGCTGAGCGAGCTCGCTGCCATGCCGCTGGCCCCAGCGCCTCAGGGCGGCCCCGCAGTCGCGGGGCCGCAGCGCACTGCTACATTGACGCGGCTTCCGGCTCCCACACGACCGATGTCCGCAGTCGCCCCGCCCGTCACGCTGATCCCCGAGCTGCCCTTCGATGCCGAGGGCGTGCTGCGCATGGCCGCGCAGTCGCTGTTCGACGCGCTGGCGCAGGCGGCCGAAGGCATGATGGTGGTGGACCGCAACCACCGCATCGTCTGGATCAGCGCCGGCTACAAGCGCTTCCTGCCCGCACTGGGTTTCGGCAGCGAGACCGAGTTCGTCGGCCGCCCGGTCGAGGAGGTGGTGCCCAACACCATGATGGCCGAGGTGATCGAGACCGGCCGGCCGATGCTGGTGGATCTGCTGACCAACAAGGCCGGCACCTTCCTGGTCAGCCGCCTGCCGCTGCGCAACGAGGCCGGCGAGGTGATCGGCGCGCTGGGCCTGGTGCTGCTGGACCATCCCGAAACCAATATGCAGCCGCTGATCACCAAGTTCGGCCGGCTGCAGCGCGAGCTGGACGAGGCAAGGCGCGAGCTGGCGGCCGAGCAGGTGAAGAACCGCCGCTCCAAGTACACCATCACCAGCTTCATCGGCAGCAGCCCGGC
>PNJM01000506.1 GCA_013821865.1 Rhodocyclaceae bacterium | reverse complement strand
CGGCGTCAGGAAGGTCGGGACGGATCCGCGCGATGCCCCCGGGCCGCGGACGCCTGGTGCGCTGGTGTTCGCTGTCTGGGACGGGAATGCATAGTAACCTACAGGACTGCCAGCGTCCGGCGCGATGTCGGGCAGGCCGCCGACGTCCGAACCCGGTGCTGAAGACGAGGCCACCTCGGACGGCTCCCCGGCGGCAGGGCTCACATCCGGCGCACGCTGCGCGATCCCGCGCGGCCGTTGAACGGCGCGGCTGGGATCCAGCTTGTCCGGCACCACCACCATGCCGGCGATCACCGGCTCCTTGCCGGCTCCCGGCGAGAGATCGATGATGAGCTTTCCGTCCTTGACGGTCGCGCGTGTCGCCATGACCACACCGCAATGTCCCCGGCTATCGAGAACATGGGTCGGTTGCATCGAGACGGTTTTGGCATTTTCCAGCGCCTGCCCGGCCGGACCGCGGACACGGCCTTCAAGGCCTCCGCGCACACCGACAGCCGGGGCTGCATGGCGAACCCAGAGTTCCGGCGATATGCCGCGCAAATCAAGGCTGGCAATTTCAATTCCGTTGACCTTGACCGGGCCGCCAAAGGCTTCCGGCGAACCACCCGGGGCGTAGATTTTCGGTGCATAGAGGTAGACCCGGTATTCGCCATTGGGCAGATCGGCCTCGATCCGCCGGACGCCGCTGATGCCCTCGGTCGTAAGGTTCGCGCGCCACGGCGCGATGTCGACGATGCCGAGGTTTTCGCCACTGATGTGAACATTGCCGGGCTCGACGCGGGCGAACTTGCCGTAACCCGCCTTGCCGTTCTGAACGAAGTCATAGAACAGGCCACCTTTGCGGGTGGCGAGATCGCGACGGATCATGCCGCGCATGAAATAGGCCTTGCCGGCTGATGCCTGCATGGCGCTCATCACCCGATCCTGGATCGGACTCTTGATGGTGAGGTCCGCTCCTGCGGCCGCCAATATAGCGCGCGCGCGTGTTGTCAGGCGCGCGCTGTCGCCGCCGGCCTGGTCGAAGAACGCCTGCAGACTGGCAAGCCCTTCCGGCGTGCCGGACTTCGCGCCCGCAACAGC
>PNJM01000505.1 GCA_013821865.1 Rhodocyclaceae bacterium | reverse complement strand
CACGTACCTGATCAAGCTGCGCGGTCGCTGCCTGGGTGGCCTGCTGCGCCTCGATCACGGCGGCCCGCACCTGGTCAGCGTCTTGGTGTGCCCTGTCCAGCTCGGCCCGCAGCTCGCGGGCACGGTGCTCGATCTCGTCGGCCTTCGCTTCCGCACGTTCGGCCCTGGTGACAGCCTGGGCCAGCTCTGTCCGCACGCTGGCCAGCTCGCCGGCGGCCTGCTGACTTTGTATCTGGTGCTCCTGGTCGGCCGCTTCAGCGGCGGCCCGCACATGGTCGAGCTCGGTTGCCTGCGTTTCGTATGCGTCGGCCAGCTCTTGGCGCATGGTGTCCAGCTCGACACGCTCGGTTTCCCATGCCGCTTGCGCGGCCCGCAATGACTCGTTCGCCAGTTCCTGCGCCTGTTGCCACAGGGCGGCCAGGGCGGCGGTGTTCGCCTGGGTGACAACCTCCGGCACGGTGACGGCCACCGGGGCCGCCTGGGCGGTCTGCGCCCGCCTCCATTCCCGCATTACGGCGCTGGTGGTGTTCATGTCGGCCCGCGCTGCGCGGCGCACGGCGTCAACCGTGGGCAGGTTCTCGCGGCCGGCCTGGTCGTACAGCTCTGCGGCGGCGGCAATGATGCGTTCGCGCACGTCTGCGGGGATGTTTGATTGCGTCATGGCGATGCCTCCCGGCTAGATAAATAAGATAAGAATAATAATAATCTTCTTATTCTTATTATGCAAGCTATTATTTTGCCCGGTTGCCGGCTCGTTGGTGACGGTTCAGGAATTCGGCCACGGCTAAAACCGGCGTAGGAAGCCCGTAGCGGCGTTTTCAAGGGTCGGTGCGGAAATCCCAGGCTTGGGGCGTGTTCGGCGCTCCTGTCGCGTCTGGTGCCCGCCCGTGATGCCCTGGGTAGGGTAGCCCTGCCCTTCTTCTTGGCGTTCAACCTTTGCGGTCTTTCACTTATCGCCGGCGTTCCAGTCGGGCGCGGACGGTCGGGCCGCCCTGCTTTTCACTGCTAAACCGCTTTTGACGGCCTTTCAGCAGCCGCGGTGCCTCGATGTGGGCGCAGGTGGTCGAGTGGCGACGGCGC
>PNJM01000504.1 GCA_013821865.1 Rhodocyclaceae bacterium | reverse complement strand
TTGAACCACCAGTCGGCGCCCCATTCCTCGTCCACCTTGCGCATGGCGCGGCGGAAGTCGAGCGCCTCGGCGATCGACTCCTCGACCAGGGCCGGGCCGCCCGGCTCCTCCATCATCGCCGCCGCCACGTCGCACGAGGCGATGATGGCGTACTGCGGCGAGGTGGAGGTGTGCATGAGGTAGGCTTCGTTGAACACGTCGCGGTCGAGCCGGTTGTTCTCCGCGTCCTGCACCAGGATCTGGGACGCCTGCGAAAGGCCCGCCAGGAGCTTGTGCGTCGACTGCGTGGAAAAGATCATCGACTCGCCGCAGCGCGGCCGGTCGGCGCCGATGGCGTGGTAGTCGCCGTAGAAATCGTGAAAGGCCGCATGCGGCAGCCAGGCCTCGTCGAAATGCAGGGTGTCGATCCTGCCGTCCAGCATCTCCTTGATCTCCTCGACGTTGTAGAGGATGCCGTCGTAGGTCGACTGGGTGATGGTGAGCACGCGCGGCTTGGCGTTCTTGTCGGCGGCGAACGGGTGGGCGGCGATTTTCTTGCGGATGTTCTCCCAAGCAAACTCTTCCTTGGGGATCGGGCCGATGATGCCGTAGTTGTTGCGCGTCGGCATGAGGAACACGGGAATCGCTCCCGTCATCATGATCGCGTGCAGCACCGACTTGTGGCAGTTGCGGTCGACGACGACGATGTCCCCCGGCGCCACGGTGGAGTGCCAGACGATCTTGTTCGAGGTGGACGTGCCGTTGGTGACGAAGTAGAGGTGGTCGCAGTTGAAGATGCGTGCGGCATTGCGCTCGGATGCCGCCACCGGGCCGGTGTGGTCGAGCAACTGGCCGAGTTCCTCCACGGCATTGCAGACGTCCGCGCGCAGCAGGTTCTCGCCGAAGAACTGGTGGAACATCTGCCCCACCGGGCTCTTGAGGAAGGCCACGCCGCCCGAGTGGCCGGGGCAGTGCCACGAATAGGAGCCGTCGGCGGCATAGTGCGTCAGCGCCCGGAAGAAGGGCGGCGGCAGCGCATCGAGGTAGGCCTTTGCTTCGCGCAGGACGTTGCGGGCGATGAACTCGGGCGTGTCCTCGAAC
>PNJM01000503.1 GCA_013821865.1 Rhodocyclaceae bacterium | reverse complement strand
AGGACCAGCGGCAGGGCGCGCTTGCCGCCCTCGAACGCCTCGGAACCGAGGAGCTCCCGCAGCGAGACGCCGTCTCGCCTGGCGTTCGGCAGCTCGATCCCGATGACGTTGCGGCCCGGCACAACGGCAACGCGCGCGGAAATGGCGCTCATGGAGCGGGCGATATCATCGGTCAGGCCGATCACGCGCGAGGATTTGACACCAGGCGCCGGCTCCAGCTCATACAGCGTGACCACCGGGCCGGGGCGAACCTGCATGATCTCCCCTTTGACGCCGTAATCGTCGAGGATGGTCTCAAGCAGGCGCGCATTGTGCTCCAGCGCCACGGTGTCGATGGCCGTGCGCTCCGGGCGGGCAGGTCCACTGAGCAGGCTCAGCGGGGGCAGCATGTAGGTGTCCCCCAGTTCCAGGGTACGCTGTTTCTCGTGGGTCGCACGCTCGCCGGACCGGGCCGGGGCAGTCGGGGCAGAGACGCGTGAGCGCTCCATAGTCTGGCGCGGCATCGGTGCGACATCCGGTTCCTTGCGCGGGCGGCGGGCAGGGGCATCCACTGCGGGTACTGGCGCATTCTCAGGGGCGGCAGCGCGAACCGGGCGCGGCCAATCCGAACTCCAGACAAGCAGCGGCAGGGCGATCAACCCAAGTGCGATCGCAACACTCCACACCGGAACAGCATAGGGTGTCAGCACGCCGGATGCCCCCTGTGCCGCCAGCCAGCCGACCAGACCACCAGGCCCCGAGGAGACCGGCCAGGCAAGACCGGGCATAACGCAGCCGGCGGCCATGCCGGCGAGCAGGATGGCCAAGGCCGCAGCGACAAGACGCAGCCGCCACCGCGCGAGCTTGCCGTTGCGCACAATCACCCAGCCCCACACCAGCGCCAGAGTCGGCACGCTGACCGCCAGCAACCCGAGAAACTGTGCCAGAATATCGGCAAGATACGCGCCGGGGAGGCCGAGGAGATTGGTCGGCGCGTGTGCGGATGCCTGGCTCCAGGAGGGATCAATCGGGTTGTAGCTCAGCAGCGCGGCAAGCAGCAGCACGCCGGGCGCAAACAGCAGTGCCGCGCGCAGGGCGGCACGGAACCGGGGTGCACCGGTACCAAGGCGT
>PNJM01000502.1 GCA_013821865.1 Rhodocyclaceae bacterium | reverse complement strand
CGGATCGTGGCAGGAAACGCATGAGGCCTGGCCCGAGCCTGAAAGGCGCGTATCGCGGAACAGGTCGCGGCCGAGGGCGATCAGCTCGGGGCGCGCGGGCACCGTCTCGCCCGGCGCTGGTCGCGCGAAGATGGCGCGCCAGATTCCTTCGCGGGTCTCGGCCGATGCGCCGGGCACAGGGGCGTGTGGTCCCGTCTCGGCGGGTACGGTCAGGCTCCAGGCGAGCACACAAACGGCCGCGACCGCGAGCCCAAGGGTGACCCGTGCCAGACCCAATCGCGCGCTTGGTGGTGTGTCTGTCATCGCTTTCCAGTATACGGCCTCACGGGCCCGCCCGCGCCCAGGCACGTCGGCGCGCCACCCGAAATATCCGCGCCCAGGTCGCCTCCGCAACCTCCGGTGTCGAACCGCTATTTTGTGCCATCCCTTCGCCCCCGTGCCGCCGGCCTGCGCTATAGACCGTGGCGCCCGCAGCACGCTTCAGGCCGGAACGCGGCGCGTCCTCAAACGCCCCCTTGACCCGGAGGGCAACCTCTTTCATCCAAGATGCTCGAAATCTTAACCGTGCCACACGGTGATGCTGTCTTGTGTACCGGCGGGGGCGCCGGAGGCGGCTGATCTTCACGCATCGGCTGCATTTTGGGGGATGTTCATGGCAATCAGTGTCGAGGACGCACCGTCCGTGCATCGGGCAGCTGTGCGGCCGGTCACGCTCAAGTGGTTCCTGAAGCGTACGCTGATCGGGATTGCCATTCTGATGGTCGCCATGGGCGGCCTCGCCTGGCTCACCTACGCCTCCATCGATCCGGATCTCGACGGCGAAAGCAGCTCCAAGGCCGCCGGAACCACGCAACAGGCGCCGGCCCGGCTGATGGCGGTCGAACTCTAGCAGCTACCTGTTGCCTAGACTGCAGCGCCTGATTTAGGCTAGGCGCTTTCTCGGATCGGTCAGATGTCCGTCTACGATCTCATTCTCATCGTGCTTGTCGGCGCCGGCGCATTCTATGCGGGCTATCAGCTCGGGCGCTTCAAGGCGCTCAGCGAGCGCGCGCCATCGCCGGTCCAGCCCGAAGAAGACAGCCCCCTTCCCGGACCGAACTTCGATCGCCG
>PNJM01000501.1 GCA_013821865.1 Rhodocyclaceae bacterium | reverse complement strand
GACGGCCGGCGAGGTCATGACGGTGCTGATCGAGCGCAACACCACCATCCCCGTCAACAAGAGCCAGGTGTTCTCCACCTATACGGACAACCAGCCCGCTGTCACCATCCAGGTCTACGAGGGCGAGCGCCCGCGCACCAAGGACAACAACCTGCTCGGCACCTTCGACCTCACCGGCATTCCGCCCGCCCCGCGCGGCGTGCCCCAGATCGAGGTGACGTTCGACATTGACGCCAACGGTATCCTCAAGGTTACCGCCAAGGACAAGAACACCGGCAAGACCAACGACATCGTCATCAAGAACCAGGCCGGCCGCCTCACCCCCGAGGAGATCAAGCGCATGGTCGCCGACGCCGAGCAGCACAAGGCCGACGACGCCGCCCTCATGGAGAAGATCAAGGCCAAGAACTCCCTCGAGAACTTCGCCTACTCGGTGCGCAACACCCTCACTGAGCCGCAGCTCAAGGACCTCATCCAGGACAGCGAGAAGCAGCAGATCGAGGAGGCCGTCCAGGAGACCATCAGCTGGCTGGAGAAGAACCAGCAGGCCGAAAAGGAGGAGTACCAGGAGCAGGAGAACAAGCTCAAGGCCGTCTACAACCCCATCATCACCCGCGTCTCCCAGGCCGCCGGCGGCGCTGCTGGCGGCATGCCCGGCGGTATGCCTGGCGGCTTCCCCGGCGGCTTCCCCGGCGCTGGCGCTGGTGGCTTCCCTGGCGCCGGCGCGGGCGGCTTCCCCGGCGCTGGCTCTCAGCCGAGCGGCGGTGACAGCAAGCCCATTGTCGAGGATCTCGACTAAGTTCGGCCACCGAGAGAGTCACTCTCTGAGTCAATCAATAATAATCAGTAAAACAATGCGGGATCAACTGATACTTTTTGCCCACTTTTTTTTCTTCTTTCCAAAAAATCTCACTCAATGCCCTCCGTTGCCGTCTGGTCGGCGCTGGCGGCCCTGGCCGGCGCCTGCGGTCCGCTGCAAGCTGTGCTGACTGCGCAGGCGGGCGACGCGCTGGGCTCGCGCTACTACGGCGCGCTGGTGTCCTATGTCGGCGGCGCCTTGGCCGTGCTGGTCGTCGCCGCGCTGTCCGGCCAGCCGAACTGGAGTGGCGT
>PNJM01000500.1 GCA_013821865.1 Rhodocyclaceae bacterium | reverse complement strand
TGACCGCCGAGACGCTCCACTATGCCTTCCGGCGGCAGGCGACCATCGCGCTCGACCATTACCTCAGCCACGTCCACCAGCTCGGTGGTGACCTGTCGATCTCGCGCACCCACATCGGCACCACGACGGCGCTGGATGTGCTCGCCGAGCAGTCGGGCGATACCTCGCCGCATCGCAACCACGAGCCGTACCGCCGGGTGTTGCGCCATGTCTATGCCCGGCTGGCCGCCACCAAGCGGATGCTGACCGGGCTGGAGCCGACCCGCCCGACCAACCTCAGCGCCCCGGCCTATGCCCAGCCGGCTGAACTCGCCGCCGATCTGGCGGTGGTGCGCCAGTCGCTGTCCGCCAACGGCAGTGCCCTGCTCGCCGGCGGACCGCTTGGCGATCTGGAGCGTGCCGTGGACAGCTTCGGCTTCCACCTGGCGGTGGTCGATCTGCGGCAGAGTGCGGCTATCCACGAGGCAGTGGTGGCAGAGCTGTTCGCCCGCGCCGGTCTCTGCCCGGACTATGGTGCGCTCAGCGAACAGGCGCGCATCGACCTGCTGGTGAGCGAACTCAGCCACCCGCGCCCGCTCACCTCGCCGCACCTGGCCTACAGCGAACTGGCGACCGGCGAGCTGGCGGTGGTGCGTGCTGCAGCACGTCTGCGCGCGGCCCACGGGCCGAATGCCATCCAGCACTATGTCATCTCGCAGTGTGCCAGCGTTTCGGACATGCTGGAGGTCGCCCTCCTGCTGAAGGAAGCCGGGCTGTTCCATCCGGGGCCGGAGCCGCGCCTCGATGTGATGATCGTGCCCTTGCTTGAGACCATCGACGACCTGCTGAACGGCGGGCCGATTCTCTCCGGCTATCTGTCGCTGCCGATCATCAAGGCGGCGCTGGCAGCGCGAGGCAATATCCAGGAAGTGATGATCGGCTATTCGGACAGCAACAAGGATGGCGGCTATCTCACCTCCAACTGGGCGATCCATGGTGCCATCCTGCGCCTGACATCCCTCGGCAAGGCCATGGGCGTGAACTTGCGCTTCTTCCACGGGCGCGGCGGCACGGTCGGTCGCGGCGGCGGCTCCAGCGTGCAGGCGATCATGGCGCAGCCGCCGGGATCGG
>PNJM01000499.1 GCA_013821865.1 Rhodocyclaceae bacterium | reverse complement strand
ACATGCGGAAAATAGCGGCATCATTGCGAGACGTCTTGAAATTATAACCTGGCGTGTCATAGCCGATGCGGCAGAATACGCGTTATCTGGTACAAGACGTCCAGGGGAAAGTTGACCCGTCATGATTATCGTCTGCCCGAGCTGTACAACAAAATATCTGGTAGCAGACACCGCGATAGGCCCCGCCGGCCGCACTGTGCGCTGCGCTGCCTGCAAGCACTCCTGGCACCAGGCACCGCCGCCCGAGGAAGCCCAGCGCGATCTCGTTGGTCATTCGCGGCAGCCGGCTGAAGATACGGCCACCCCGGACCGCTTCGGCTGGGAGGAGACGGAGAAGAGGCGCGCGGCCCCTGCCCCAGAGCCGGTGGAGCCGAAACCGAGCAGACCCCAACCTGTAAGCGATGTCGAGCCGCCAAGCTGGGCGCAGGAACCTCCGGTCGAAGAACAGCCGCAGGATGACTCGCACTGGAGCTTCCAGGCCCAGCCGTCGATCAGTGTCAGCACCTGGCGCACCTCGCAAAACGCCGCAAAGGTCGCGGCTGCCCAGCGCGGCAAGTTCCGCCGCAATCCGGAGGTCTTCTGGGGCCGGGTCGCCGCTGTGCTGTTTGTCGGTCTGGCCGGTTTGAACCTGGTATTGTGGGGGCATAGCCCGATCTCGCGCAGCGACATCAAGCGCACACTCGGCATCAAGGCCGGAACTGAGGAAGCGGTCGAACGTGCAGCCAAAAACCTGCGCATCAGCTATCCGCCGCCGCCGCCGCCGACCGAGATTGCCAACGGCCGCTGGCTGCAGACCATTCAGGGCAAGATCGAGAACCCGACCGCCGAGGTCCAGCAGATGCCGCCACTGCGCGGGGTGATGCTCGATGCGGAAGGCAACACGGTCCATACGTGGCAGTTCCGCACCACACAGAACCAGATACTTGCCGGCCAGAGCATAACGTTCACGACGGTGGTCGAGGATTTTCCACCCACGGCGCGCCGACTGCGCATCACGTTTGACGGCACTCAGGACTCGACAACCTAGCTTCTGTAGTGCGCCCTATCGACGGGCAGGGATGAGTTTATGGCGCATATCCTCGTTGCCGAAGACGATGTGGCCGTCCGCGA
>PNJM01000498.1 GCA_013821865.1 Rhodocyclaceae bacterium | reverse complement strand
GCCCTGTGCTGTAGCCCTATTGTTCGCGGGACGTTCTCTCCAGATATCCGCAGGTGGCCGATTGGCGAAGCGGACCAGGCCTGCGAGTGTCGCAAAGGCCGGCCCGGAGAGCGCCGGCGGCAGGCCATCCAGCCCGACCGGGGCCCCGACTCGGACCAAGAGACCAGCACGGCGCGGTGCTGTCCCCCGCGGGTCACGCTGAAAGATATTGGCAGCGAACGGCTCCAGCCCCTGCACCTGCGCGAGTCCGCCGGTCAGCACCATCTGTCGCCCGCCCGAGCGCCAGAAGCCCAGGCGTTCCAGGGCCTGGTCGACCTGCTCGAACAGGCGCAGCACCGGCTGACGGATCAGTTGCGCAAGCTCGAGCCGCGAGAGATGCGCGATGCTGCTCTCGTCGCCAGCCTGGCGCGGGCCGATCGCCAGCATGTTGCGGCTGTCGGCGTGTGTTGCGACCACAGTGCCATGCAGGCAGAGCAATCGCTCGGCAGAGAGGCGCTTGGTATTCAGCCGGGCTGCCAGTTCGTTGACCACATCGAACCCGCCGACCGGCAGCACCTCAACCCCGACCATGACGCCGCGTGCAAAGACGGAGACCGTGGTGAGCCCCGCCCCCATTTCGATGAGGGCGACACCGGCGTCCCGCTCCTCGTCCAGCAGGCAGCCAAGGCCGGTCGCGACAGGGCCGGCGACAACGGCGCTCACATCCAGGTGGGCGCGGCGGATGCTGGTGTCGAGGTTGCGCAGCGGGGCCGTCTCGCAGTGGAGTGCAAGAGCGCTGACGCTGACCGAGCGGGCGTGGAAATGCCGGGGGTCCTGCACCACCGTCTTGCCGTCAATGCAGTAGAAGACCGGCAGCGCATGCAGGACTGAGGTGGCATCGTCCGCCTGTTCGCAGGCAAGCCCGTGCAGCTGCTCAAGGTCGGACGGCTCAACCGGGTACCCGCCAAGCTCCAGCGTTGCCTCTAGCGGCCGGGCGCCGAGGTCCGGGCAGGCAAAGTTGACATAAACCGATTGTACCTGTGCTTGCGCCGCCCGCTCTGCCTGCTCGACCACCGCCCCAATCGACTGTTCGGTGGCAGTCATCTGCGCGACTGTCCCCTGCCGCACGCC
>PNJM01000497.1 GCA_013821865.1 Rhodocyclaceae bacterium | reverse complement strand
CTGAGGCCATAGGCGCCCTTGAGCTGGTAGAACATGTGCGCCGGAATGATGAATGGGGTCAGGCCATAGGCGACGCCTGCCGCCAGGCCGCCGATGCGGCCGGCGATCGCCACCAGCATGATCAGCAGCGACATGAAGGTCAGCGAATACAGCACGAAGACCCCGTGGTCGTAGAGCGTGAAGCCGCGCTTCCACAGGAACAGCAGCGCCACGAACGGGATGGAGATCGGGATCAGCAGGAACGAGAATTTGTAGAAGGTCTGCTGCAGCTTGTAGAGCGCCAGCTCCGGGTTCTCGAACTTGTGCTGCAGCTTCTCGTCCAGCTTCTTGTTGCCGGTGGAAAAGCCCAACTTGCCGGACGCCGCGTCCTTGCTGAGCTCCTCTTGCCAGCCGTCGACTTCGGCCGCCTTGGGGGTGTTGCCGATCCGGGACCTGGCCTCATCCACATTGGCCTGGGCGATCTTCAGGGCGGCCGCGGCGGCGGCGCGAGCCTCCGGCGGGGCCTCCCTCAGCGCCGCGCGCGCCTCGGCCAGCTCGCTGTTCCGTCTCGCAAGGTCCGCGGTGGCTACCGCCTGCCGGCCGACCGTGGTCCCCTCCTCCGGCTTCGGCGCATAGCTCAGCAGCATGAACATGACGAAGATCGTGAACAGGAAGACCGCCAGCGGCGAGACGTAGCGGGTCCGCTTGCCCTCGCACCATTCGCGGGTCAGCCGGCCGGGGCGGAACACCAGCAGCGGCAGGGTGCGCCACGTGCGGCTGTCGAAGTGCATCACCCCGTGCAGCAGCTCCTCGGCCAGATGCAGCAGCGTTCGGTGGACGTGAGCGGCGTTGCCGCAGTTGTGGCAGAACTTGCCGACGGTGACCGTGCCGCAGTCGGCGCAGGCGTTGTGAGGCTCTCCGGCCTTGCCGGTCGGCTTCTCGAAAGTCCCGGCGATCAGCCCGCCTGTCGCCGCGCCGCCCACCGCTTCCAGATCCACCATGATACGCCCCCGTTACCCCCGCGGAATGTGACGGGATTGCCGGGGAGCAGCAATATTGCGGGGCGATAAGAGACGGCCGTCGCGGCTAGCTGAAGACTTCGGCGACGGTCGGTTGCAGCGGGTCGTCGCC
>PNJM01000496.1 GCA_013821865.1 Rhodocyclaceae bacterium | reverse complement strand
GCGATGACCGCCGCCACGCTGATCGGCGAACGCCTGCGCGCCGGGCGCATCGATGTGCGCGAGTGCGCGCGCGGCCTGAGCGGTGAAAGGCATGCTGGTTAATGTGGTGCGCCGTTTCCGGTCTGCACCGGCGAGCGGGTAAACTGATGGGCTGGCTTATAGACAAGGCCCTGCCTCGATGCTCAGACTGACCGAAATAAAACTCCCGCTCGATCACCCGGAAGAAGCGCTGCGCGCCGCCGTGCTGGAACGGCTGCGCATCGCCGATGCCGATCTGCTGTCCGTTCATGTGTTCCGCCGCGGCTACGACGCCCGCCGGCGCTCGGCCATCCACCTGATCTACACGCTGGACGTCGAACTGCGCGACGAGGCGGCGGTGCTGCGGGCACAGAAGCCGTCGCCGCACCTGCAGCCGACGCCGGACACGCAATACCGCTTCGTTACCCACGCGCCGGATGGGCTGAGCCGCCGGCCGGTGGTGATCGGCATGGGGCCTTGCGGCATCCTCGCCGCGCTGTTGCTGGCGCAGATGGGATTCCGGCCCATCGTGCTGGAGCGGGGCAAGGCGGTGCGCGAGCGCACCCAGGACACCTGGGGCCTGTGGCGCAAGCGGGTGCTCAACCCGGAGTCGAACGTGCAGTTCGGCGAGGGCGGCGCCGGTACCTTTTCCGACGGCAAGCTGTACAGCCAGATCAAGGACCCGAAGCATTACGGCCGCAAGGTGCTGACCGAATTCGTCAAGGCCGGCGCGCCGGACGAAATCCTCTACGTGAGCAAACCGCATATCGGCACTTTCCGGCTGGTTGGCATGGTCGAGAAGATGCGCGCCGAGATCGAGTCGCTGGGTGGCGAGATCCGCTTCCAGGCGCGGGTGGAAGACATCGTCATCGAGGACGGCGCGGTACGCGGCGTGAAGCTTGCCGACGGCAGCGAAATCGCCACCGACCACGTGGTGCTGGCCATCGGCCACAGCGCGCGCGACACCTTTGCCATGCTTTACGAGAAGGGCGTCTACGTCGAGGCCAAGCCGTTTTCGGTGGGCTTTCGCATCGAGCACCCGCAGAGCCTGATCGATCGCGCGCGCTTCGGCGACTTCGCCGGTCATCCGGT
>PNJM01000495.1 GCA_013821865.1 Rhodocyclaceae bacterium | reverse complement strand
CGTCGGTGGAGCGGCCCCAGTTGGTGTAATGATTGTCGTGCCCCACGCTCGGGGCGAGGTGGAAGCCCAAGTTCAGATAGCCGAAGTACTCGCGTTCATGATGGTGCGCGCGAAAGCCGGTGCCATCCTTGAGCGCCGGAGCGTTCAGGATTTCGATCAGCTCGACATGAGGGTCGAGCGCGGCCACCCAGTCGCGCTCGGTCGCATAGTCATCCTTGCCGTAGTCCTTCTTCTCTCCCACCCCGCCGCGCGGATGATTGAATTGCATGACCGCCGAGCCGCCCGATGATGCAGGGTGGGCGGACGACCACGCCAGGAGCGCCGGGACATCCCCATTGGGCGCGCGGATCACCTCGGCCACGTCGAAGACATTGATGTGATTGCCGCTGGAGATCGTCGAGACCTCCTGCCCATAGAGCGCGACGAAGCCGGCGCTGCGGTTTGACTTGTCGCTGGCGGCCAGCAGCGACCGCCTGGAGCCGGCGTAGAGTTCCGGCCGCGTGGCGATGATGACGCCGTCTTTGCGGGTCTTGGAGCCGTCGGCCTTGTCGTGATTGTGTTCCGTCACCGCCAGGAAATCGAGACCGGCGGACCTGGCGGCCGCGAAGGCCTCGGCGGGTGTCCCGGTCCCGTCGCTATAAGCCGTGTGGGCGTGCAAATTGCCGAAATAGACATTCTGGGCCGCTGCGTCGGCGGCGCCCAGAAGCACCAGGCCAAGAGCCAGGCTGATCGACCTCATCACAGCACCCCGCAAGACGGCGTCCGTCAGAGGCGAGGAGGCCGTTTCTGCAATCTAGCGATGAAGCTGCGCCTTGGCGAGCAATGGTTAACCGGACCCGCGACCTTTGCGCCTGCCACCAGGGTCGGCGCCGTCGACCGGCGCAGATCTTTCGGATGGCTCCCGCTTGGGGACCGTGCCAACCGGCCGACGCGTGCGCGCCGGCGTCCGGCGCGCGCTTCCCAGCCTAGAGCGTGGCGATCGTGAGCGGCGCACCCTTCACCTCGGCCAGGTCGAGTTCCAGCTCAAGGCCAAGGTCGGCGATCCAGGCCCCAACCGTAAAGCCGCCATAGGCCAGGGTGGCGTATTCTGCGATCCCGTCGACCAGGGGG
>PNJM01000494.1 GCA_013821865.1 Rhodocyclaceae bacterium | reverse complement strand
GGGCATCCATCCGCGCGGCAATTTCAACGGCTACATGGAGGCGGCCTCGAAGCAGAAATGGCTGGAGGCGCATGGCGACTCGCATTGGGCGCACTTCTCCTCCGGCTACGGCATCGCGCTGCAGAAGCGCTTCTTCGACCATTTCCTGAAGGGCCTCGACAACGGCTGGCAAAAGCAGCCGCCGGTGCAATTGAACATCCGCCATCCGGGCGAAAAATTCGTGCTGCGGCACGAGAACGAATGGCCGATCGCGCGCACGCAATGGACCAAATTCTATCTCGATGCGGCCAACAAGGCGCTGAGCCCGACTCCGATCACGAGCGCGGCCAAGATCGAATATGACGCGCTCGGCGACGGCGTGACCTTTTCGCTGCCGGCGATGGAGAACGACACCGAGATCACCGGCCCGATGGCGGCAAAACTGTTCGTGTCGTCATCGACCCGGGACGCCGACCTGTTCCTGATCGTGCGGCTGTTCGATCCGGACGGAAAAGAAGTCACCTTCATGGGCTCGACCGATCCCAACACGCCGATCGCCAATGGCTGGCTGCGCGCCTCGCACCGCGCGCTCGACCCCCAGAGGAGCAAGCCCTACCGGCCCTATCACCCACACGACAGGCAAGCGCCGCTGACGCCGGGCGAGATCTACGAATGCGACGTCGAGATCGTCACCAGTTGCATCGTGGTGCCGAAGGGCTACCGTCTGGCGCTCTCGGTGCGCGGCAAGGACTACGAATACACCGGCGAACTGTCGGAGTTCGGCAAGAAATTCCACTACGCCACGCGCGGCACCGGCGGCATGACCCATAACGATCCCGACAACCGCCCGAAGGACCTGTTCGGCGGCAAGGTGACGCTCCACGCCGGCGGCCCGCGCGCCGCCTACCTGCTGCTGCCGGTGATCCCGCCCAAATAGCAGCGCCGCTTGCAGCGAGGTCATTCCGGGGCGCGCGCCTTCGCGCGAGCCCGGAATCTACGCGCCTGCGGCGGAGAGGGCGCACGCCGCTGCGCAATCTTGCCTGCATGGACGGCGCGCGGGAAAGCCGGCGCCGTCCAATCGACGCTGCGGCGTATGGGCCTGCCGCTTGCGCGGCATCCCGGAATGAGGGCAAAGGCCGGCAGGTGCGCGCCTACCCCA
>PNJM01000493.1 GCA_013821865.1 Rhodocyclaceae bacterium | reverse complement strand
GCCGCCAGCGCCGACGAGACAGCGTCGATCTTGTCCCACGCGGTCACGGCGTTGGCGGCGCGCGCCTGAATGGCCGAGCCACGGATCTGGTTGGCGTTCTTGAGCATGCTGGCGCGGGCGGCGGTGTAGCCGGCCGGGTCGGAGTGCTGGCGCTCGGCCAGCGCGGCCAGGTAGGAGACGCGCGCCTTCTTGCCGCGGACGCGCGCCTGCATGCGGATGACGGCGGCGCGACTGGCGAGGAACTCGCGGCGGCAGCGGACGCCGCGGTACCAGGCCTGGATTGTGGCGGTGTGGCGGCGCATGCGCAGATAGCTGGCGCGCTCGCGGTGGGCCAGCCAGGCGGCCTGAATCTTGGCGGCGGAGTCTTCGCGCTTGATTTCGCGGGCGTCCTCCAGCTCGGCGAGCAGTGAGTCCTTCATGAAGACCTTGGTGCGGCCGAGCTGCGACGTTTCCATGTCGGTGGCGTTCTCCATCAGCTCCTCGAGCAGCTCGCGTACGTGGTTTCTGTAGGCGGTCTGGTCGATGCGCTGGCCGGACTTGTACTTGGCAATCAGCGGCGGCGGCACACTGGCGGGCAGGATGCGGAAGCGCTCGTAGAAGTCGGAGAAGAAGAAGCGAATGGGAAAGCCGTGCTGGCGGATGCGGATGGTCTCCAGCAGGCCGGTGTTGCGCAACTGCATGCCCAGCAGGCCGGCGTCGACGCGGCCCGGCTTCTTGGAGCCGTTGGGCTTGAGCGCGCGGATGTAGTGGCCCTGCGTCTTGGTAAGCAGCTGCAGCAGGGCGTTGAGGTCGGCGACGAAGCCGGACATCAGCGTGCGCTTTTCGCGGGCCTTGGGCGGAGCGATGGCCTTGACGATGGGGTGGCTGGAGCGCTGCAGCAGCGCGTGATAGCCGAACAGCTCCTCGTTGGCGTTCTTGGTCAGCCAGCCGGCCGTGTGGTAGGTGACGTTGCCGGCGTAGTGCGACACTTGGAACTGGCCCGGCGTGCGCGAGTTGAACGTCACCTTGTTGTGCTGGATCTTTGACAGGTTGGCGTAGAAGGTCTGGTCGCTGGCCGACGCCAGCTTGGACTCGTCCTCGAGCACGGAGATGACGCCGGCCGGCTTGCGCCCCTCGAGAAGCTCCATGCAAGCACGGTTG
>PNJM01000492.1 GCA_013821865.1 Rhodocyclaceae bacterium | reverse complement strand
AGTTTTCGGAGCTGTGCTTCGCGGCCAGCTACGGCCCGCTGGTGACCAACCGCATCTTCGTGCCCAGGCAGGCAGTGGCGCCGCAGCGGGCCATGCCCGTCGAGCATCCGGCGCTGCGCAAGACGATCCTGCGCGGCGAGGACGAGGAGGCGAGCGCGTTCAGCATCAGCCCGGCGATCACCGGCTACCTGCAGACGTTTAAAAAGGAAGAGGTCAGCATGTATCTGGCCCGCGTCAGCACCGACTACCAGGGCGAGAACAGCCTGATCACCCGCAACTCCTACGCCATCCGCTACGGCGCCGGCGGCTGCGCCAACTCGACCTGGCGGTGCGCCAACAACGTGGTCGACTGGGTGATTGCCGAGGCTAGCCGGCTGATGGCCGACTATCCCAACGATTGGCAGATCGAGGAGCTGCCCTTCAACGACGACATGTGCTCCAACATCCGCCTGACCATCCCCGGCGAGCTGTACCCCGACCAGATCGTAGCCATCGGCGCCCACCTCGACTCGCGCAACACCGGCTCGGGCCGCACCGCCACGGGTCCTGCCCCTGGCGCCGACGACAACGGCAGCGGCACGGCCGTCAACCTGGAGATCGTGCGCAGTATCGCCGCCAACGAACGCAAGTACAAGTTCGCCTACACCGTCCACATTCTGTGGTTCTGCGGCGAAGAGCAGGGCCTCGTCGGCAGCAATGCCATGGCCCAGCAGTACAAGAAGGACGGCGCTGAAATCATCGCCTACTTCAACAACGACATGATCGGCTACACCGACCCCCGCTTCGGCGTCCGCCTGTCGTTCATGACCCGCTTCTCCACCCTGTGGCTCACCAACGTCTGCAAGGAAACCGCCGCCGCCTACGTCCCCGACCTGCCGTCCGGCGACACCACCGCCTGCTGCTCCGACCAGCAGTCATTCTTCCAGGCTGGCTTCCCCGCCGCCGGCATCTTCGAAACGCCCACCTCTGGCGTCTCCTACCCCCAGTACCACCGCACCGGCGACACCTACAACAGCGGCCTCATCAACTACGAACAGGTCTATCTCTTCGGCAAGGCAAATTTTGCTTGCATCCTCGAATTCGCCGCTCCTCTTGAACATCTTGATTAAAGATTTCTCTTCTTTTTTTCTCTTCTTTTTT
>PNJM01000491.1 GCA_013821865.1 Rhodocyclaceae bacterium | reverse complement strand
GCGCCATCCGCGAGAACGTGGACGCTCTCGGCCTGTTCGGCCGCACGCGCGTCCACCGCCGCAGCGCCATCGATCTGGGCGTCCGGCCGGGCGCCGACGGGCCGGCCTTCGACCTGGCGTTCCTGGATCCGCCCTACGCCAAGGGCCTGGGCGAACAGGCGCTGGAGCGGCTGGCTGCGGGCGGCTGGCTGGCCCCCGGCGCCCTGGTGGTGTTCGAGCGCGGCGTCGCCGAAGCGACGCCCGATGCGCCCGGATATACATTGGTCGACTCTCGAGACTACGGTGCGGCGCGCGTCCATTTCCTGAAACATCAATAAGAAAGGCCTATGTCACAATTTCTTCGCAAAAACTTCTTGGGCGAAGACTGAAAATCTAACGTCCCGTTAGGTCTGATCGACCATCTCTGGCGCCGGTTGTTTTTCGGAGCCCGGCATGACTTTGCTGCTCGACATCGCGCCGCATATTCCGCCTGCATCTCCGAACACCCCCGGTGCGGAGCTCTACCAGCGCTTCCAGGACGAACCCGACACTCTGGCCATCGCCGTGGTCGAGGACGATGGCCGCCCCGTCGGCCTGATCGAGCGCAACGCGTTCCTGGTGCTGATGGCCGCCCAGCACGGCTACGCCCTGTGGTCCAAGCGGCCCGCCTCGCACATGATGAAGCGCGATCCGGTGGTGGCCGACGGCGACGTGACGCTGGAGGAGTTCTTCGGCAGTGTCCTGGCCGAGCGGCCGTCGGAACTGCTGCACGGTTTCATCGTCACCTGCGGCGGCCGCTACGCCGGGGTGGGCGCGGCCCTCGCCCTGCTCCAGGCCTCCGCCGCGGCGGCCAGCAGCCACGCCGAGACCATGAGCCGCCTGGCCTGGGAAGCGCGGGAGGCCCTGGCCACCAAAGGTCGGTTCCTGGCGGTGATGAGCCATGAGATCCGCACCCCGCTGAACGGCGTGCTGGCGGTGGCCGAAATCCTGAAGCGCAAGTCCGAGCAGCCGGACTTGGCGCCGTTCATCGAGACCATCCTGGAGTCCGGCGGCGCCCTGCTGCGCCTGCTGAACGATGCGCTGGACCTGTCGCGCGCGGAGGCCGCCGAACTGGGGCTGGACGAGGCGCCGCTGCAGGCTTCGCGGATCCTGGACGACGTG
>PNJM01000490.1 GCA_013821865.1 Rhodocyclaceae bacterium | reverse complement strand
GCGGCGCCGAGCTTGACGAGCTGGACCGCGCTGTCGATCGTGCCATAGCCCGTGATGAAGACGAAAGGCGGCAGCGCGCGCTTTTGACCCAGCAGCTCGCGGAAGAGCGCCTCGCCCGATTCGTCGGGCAGGTTGATGTCGCTGATCGCCACGGCATAGCTGTGCTCGGCCAATGCCTTGCGCGCCGCGCCGGCGCTGCGGTGCCAGTCCACCGCGAACCCTTCCAGGCGGAAGCGATCGCTCAGCGACTCGCCCATGATCTCGTCGTCCTCGATCAGGCACAGGCGGGGCAGCGTTGCGGCGTTCACAGGACTGCCTTCCCCCCCATCCCCCTTCCCGAGGAAGGGGGTGACGGTTGCTCGACGCTGTGCGGCTCGGGTTGCTGACCGCGCCATCCTTGAGGCGGCTCGGCGGACGGCGCTGCGTGCTCCGGCAGCGGCAGGTTGACGGTGAAGCGGGTTGCGCCGGGCCGGCTGTGCGCTTCGATGCGGCCGCCCATCTGTTCGACGATCTGGTAGGTGACCCACAATCCCAGGCCGTGTCCCTCGGGGGCGTCGTGGGCGAAAGGCTCGAACAGGTGGTCAATCCGTTCGGGCGGGATGTGCCGGCCGTTGTTCTCCACCGTGATCTGCAGGGCATTATCCAGAAGCGCGACCCGGCAGGCCAGCCGCCCGCCGACATCGAGGGCATGGATGGCGTTGAGCAGCAGGTTGATCAGTATCTGGCGCACCGACGTGGAGGGCAGGGGCGTTTCGGCCACGACATCGTTGTGCCAGCCGAACAGGGCGTGCTTCAGCGTCACGTCCGGCTGCAGCAAGGTGCGCACGTCCTCGATATCCTGCCGTGTCAGGGCGTGGCTTTCCAGCCGGGCTTCCACCAGCAGGGCCGCCACGGTTTCCTTGATCTGCGTGAGTCCGCGCTCGAGCAGGGAGAGCGTCTTTGCCGCCAGCGGATCCTCCTGGCCATGGCGCTTGAAGGTGCTGATGGCGTTGAGCATGCCGCCGAGTGGATTGTTGATTTCATGCGCAATGCCGGCGGAGAGCCGCCCGAGTGCCATCAGGCGTTCCGACACGACGACCTGCTTCTCCAGTGCTGCCTTCTCCCGCAGATCGAGCACCATGCGCTGGAAAGCCGCCGACA
>PNJM01000489.1 GCA_013821865.1 Rhodocyclaceae bacterium | reverse complement strand
GCATCCGGTCACCCTGTCCCGCGCCGCCTACTGGGCCGGGCGCGCGGCAGAGGCCATCGGCGACACGGCATTAAGCCTGCGCCGCTACCAGCAGGCCGGGCAGTTTCCCGGCACCTTTTACGGTCAGCTGGCAGCGGATCGTGGGCGTATCCCCGTGTTCGCTGTCAGCGTTGATATCGCACCACCCGGCGAGGCCGCCCGCACCGCTTTCCTCAGTGAGCCGCAGGTGCGTGCAGCGCGCACCTTGCGCGATCTGGACCAGGAACGGCTCGGCTCCGTGTTCATCCGCCACCTTGCCGAGACGGCGCGCACAATCGAGCGCCGCCAGTTGGTCGCCAGCCTGGCGCAAACTCTGGGCGAGCCGGAAGCCGGCGTGCTGATCGCCCGCCAGCCGGGCGGCCGCAGCCCGTTCATCGAGCAGGCCGGCTACCCGCGGCTGACGCTCGCCAGCGACCTCACACCGGCCAGCGTCATCATCCATGCGATCACCCGGCAGGAGAGCCACTTCAACACCCGGGCTGTCAGCAGTGCTGGTGCGCGCGGCCTGATGCAGCTGATGCCGGCCACTGCCCGGGAGACGGCGGGCAAACTTGGCCTCACCTATGATCCCGCAGGCCTGACCGGAGAGCCGCAGTACAACATCCGGCTGGGCCATGGCTATTTCCAGCGTCTGCTCAACTCCTACGACGGCAACCATGTGATGGCGGTCGCCGCCTACAACGCCGGGCCGGGGCGGGTCCGCCAGTGGGTACAGCGCTTCGGCGACCCGCGCGACCCCAACGTCGACACCCTGCAATGGATTGAGAAAATCCCCATCCCCGAGACGCGGGACTATGTCCAGCGGGTGCTGGAAAATGCCGTTGTCTATGCGTCGCGGCAAAACGCCGGGACAGCGGCGGTGCGCCCGAACCTGATCTGGCGCTACCTTGATCGCGGCGGCAAAGGATCGACCAATTGAGCAAGGCTTTTGCGCCGGAGTCCGACGACGCCGATGAGGACGACGCCCCGCCCCCACCACCACCCGGCGGCGGCAAGCATTATATCACCCCGGCCGGCTTCACCCGGCTGCGCGACGAATATCAGCAGCTGTTCGCGGTCGAGCGCCCGGCTGTCGTCGAGGTGGTGTCGTGGGCGGCCGGC
>PNJM01000488.1 GCA_013821865.1 Rhodocyclaceae bacterium | reverse complement strand
CACTGCGCGCCCAGGTCTATGCGGCGGCATGGCCGATCCACGCATCCAAGGTGGGCGGCCTGGGTTGGCAGATTCTCAGCTTCATAACTGGAGTGAGCCTCTTCGCGCTTTCGCTGTACGGAGCCGAAGCTTATCGGAGAAGCATCTGCAGGCAGTCGCCTAGCCAACAGTCGCGACCTAGAAGTAGAGTTTGAGAGCCGATTTCCTCGCTCCAGGCGGGGTGTGTCAGCATTCGCCTGAAGTCGCCTGACATGCGGCGCTATAGCGGGTTAAGTCACGCGAGTCGTTGGATTTCCAAATCAGCCGAAGTCTGATCCAAGCTTCCCGTTATAGGACGGGAGGCAGGAAGCGATGCCCGACCTATTCGATGGATCTTCGAGACCGCATGCTGGCGGACATGAGTCGCGCGAGGTGAACCTGCGGGCCGCACTGTCACGTCAGGATCCAAATCGGGTGCAGATCGAGCACGCCGAAAACGTACGATCGGACGCTCCAGCGCCGCCCCCGTATTGCGTTCAGACGCCGAAATTCACAATCAGAACACCAGCTCAAGCCCGGCGATGAAGGTGCGCGGCTCGTTGACGAGCACGCCCCGCGCCCGATCGACGATGAAGGTCTTGTCCGCGAGGTTCCGGACCGAGGCGGTCAGCTTGACCGGGGTGTTCGGCACGCGCCAGGCGGCCGCGAGGTTCAATTGCCAGGCGTCGTCGATCCGGCCCCGCTGGCCGTCGGCCGAGGGCGCGATCGTGTTGAGGTCGTCGGCGAACATGGCGCCGGTGTAGACCCCCTCGATCTCGGCCTGGACCTGACCGGTGTCGAAGCCGAACGCCATGCGGCCGACCCACTCGGGCGCATAGGGCAGGCGGTTGCCGCCGACCGGCACGCTGGTGAAGCCGGTGATGGTGGAGAACCGCCGGCCGCGGAACTCGGCTTTCCCCACCCAGGTGAAGGTCCCCTCGGCGTAGAAGTCGACCTCTGTGCCCATGGCGGCCTTGGACGAGAAGCTCGCCGCGCCCTCGATCCCCTGGTGACGGGTCTCGCCGGCGCTGGTCACGGTGCTGCCCACGCCGCCGGCGACCGAGGCCGGGATGATCTGATTGTCGAAATCCATGCGGAAGGCGGTCAGCTCGCCGCGCACGC
>PNJM01000487.1 GCA_013821865.1 Rhodocyclaceae bacterium | reverse complement strand
CCGACGTTCCCGTCGCTGATCGCCGCGTTGAGACGCGCGAAGGGGCTCGATCCCGGCATCGACGCCAATGGCAATCTGATCGTCGACGCGGGACTTGAAATCGGCGCACCGCCGCAGCCGACGCCTGCTCCCACGCCAACACCGAAACCCGAGCCGACTCCGCAACCGACTCCGGCTCCTGCGCCTGTACCCGAACCGACGCCCGTGCCGGAACCCACGCCGACGCCCGAGCCCGCACCGGAACCGGCACCAGCGCCGCAGCCTGAGCCAACTCCGGCACCCGAGCCGCAACCGGAACCGACGCCTGCTCCCCAGCCGGAGCCTGCGCCGCAACCCGAGCCCGCGCCAACGCCTGTCCCGGAACCGGCTCCTGCGCCGACACCCGCGCCTCAGCCGGAACCGAAACCGGCTCCGACGCCGGCACCTACGCCTGCTCCGCAGCCCGACACCCAGCAGAAGGGCTGGTGGGATACGGCCAAGGGCAACTGGAACAACTGGTGGAACTGGGCCACCGGCCCCTAGTGCCGTGCTTCTTAATCGGGAGACCGCTTCATTTATTCCGGAAGCACTCCGACCATCGCGACGAAGCTTTTTTGTACGAGTTTAGGAGCAGCAAAAATGCCGAGACATACGCCAGCTTTCATCGCGGCGGTGCTCATGGCGCTCACCGTGCCGGCCTTGTCGACAGCGCGGGCGCAACTGCCGCCGTCTCAATATGACCGGCTGCAGCGCTCGCTCGAGGAGAAGTTCGCGCCGAAGCAGAAGCAGGCTCCCAAGCCGTCCCAGTCCACTGGCAGCGGCGGCAAGGACGATTTCATCTACGTCGAGCCCGACAGCAAAGCCAAGAGACCGGCCGACAACAATGCCAAGCGCTCGGATGCCAGCTCGTGGGGCAGCTCGATCTTCGCATTCGTCTCCTCGAAGCTTGGGACGGACGCACCTGCTGCGGACGCGACATCCGAGGGAGCCAACACCGCCGACCGCGTGGCTTGGGCCGACAGCTCGCGGTGGCAGCCGCCGTGGCGACGCACGCGCTCGCCAACCGGCGCACCGGTGGAGCACGCCGGCCGCAAGGTTCCTGTCGCGAAGCCCAACAGCTATGTCATCCAGCTGAAGCCGACCGCCACCGATGCGGACATC
>PNJM01000486.1 GCA_013821865.1 Rhodocyclaceae bacterium | reverse complement strand
CCGCCCGCCGAGCGCCGTAACCATCTTCGCCGTCCCCGCCGCGAAGATGGCGTCCAGGAAGCGCGCCAGATTCGTATCGGTGAAGAGCGCCGCGGGCACCGCCTCGCCCAGCAGCAGCTCCACATCTTGGCCGGCAAGGAACTGCTCGACCCGATAGAGCGGCGTCCGCCCGGCGAGGGTGTCCAGCACCATCGCCTGCACGGCGAGCCCCGGCCGCAGCGCCATGCCGGTCGGCACCATCTGGTCGACCAGTTCCACCAGCCCGAGGGCGCGGCCGTATGCCGCGGCTGCGGGCAAGGGGCCGTGCGAGAAGAGCTCTGCCCCCTCGAGCACGGCGAACTCCGCGGGGACCGCCGCGCCGAGTTTCATGCGAGTTCCTCCTTCATCAGGGCCAAGTTGATCTGGGTGATGCGCTCGACGATCTCCTGGAGTCGACGATACTCGGCGAGCCCTTGCACGGCGGCCTTCACCTGCGCGTGACGCACGTACTTCTGTTTCTGGTGTCCGGCCTCGTTGATCACGAGATAATACCGCGGGCCGTGGCGGGCGCCTTGGTGGCAGTCGCAGTCCAGGCGCGCACAGACCGAATAGCGCTCGACCCAGGAGCCATGCAGCAGGCGGGACAGCGTCGAAAGCTCGGCGAGCAGCCGGGCGCGCTCTGTCAGGAGGTGTTTCAGGAATCGGCTTGACATGCCCACAATATAGCGTATATATTATGTGCTGTACAGTACCAAACGAAAGACAATGCGGGGCCAATAATTCCGACAAACGGGTGCGAAAGAGGTGCGGAAAGTGGGCTTTACCACGGAGCTGGCCTTCTTTATCACGGAGCTCACGGAGGAAGAACGAAGGGCCCCTCCGTGGCCCTCAGGCAGTTCTCCGTGTACTCCGTGGTGAAAAAGGCCAGCTCCGTAGAATGGTCACAATGACCACACACTTCAGGAGGCGAGTTCACCGCGGAGCGACAGCGCATCGGCGAGCGGTCCCTCCGGCTGCAGCTGTCTGAGGAAATCCTCCACAGGCATGCAGGCGACTCCGTGTTCGATTTCACGGTGCTTCGCCCGGTCGAGCAGGGCGATGCGTGCTTCGGGATAGTCCGAGGCGAACGTACGGAGTGGCGACAGATCAGCCGAACGCCGCCGAGCGCTGTGCTTGACCTCGATGGCCACG
>PNJM01000485.1 GCA_013821865.1 Rhodocyclaceae bacterium | reverse complement strand
GAGCGGCTGCGCGAGGACGCAAAGGCTGGCGCTCTCGGCTGACGCCTCAGGGCTGGGCCACGTTCAGCACGCGCCCCGGGCCGTCCTGCCAGATGGCCTGGCAGCGCCGCCGGGGCGTTGCTATGCCCTGGCCATGTGCACGGCCCCTTCTCCCGTGATCGCGTTCCACGGCACGACTGCGCGCTTTGAGTCCTTCGACACCGAGCGCGGTCAGCTCGGAAGTCACTTTGGAACGTTGGAGCAAGCGCGCCGCATCCTTCGCGCTCATCGCCGGGGCAGTCCCCTCATCTTGCGCTGCCAGCTCCAGATCCTGCGGCCGCTACGGCTGCAGGACTTCGGCACCTTCAGCCCGATCGCTGTCGGGCCGCAACTCGTGGAGCTCGGAATCTGCAGCGAGGAGCCTCGAACCAACGCTGACTCCAAGGCCACCATCAGGCTCGCTGGATTCGACGGTGTGGTGTACGCCAACGAACGCGAGGGGGCCGGCGATAGCTGGATCGCGTTCGATCCGGCACAGGTCTTCGTCCTGAGCTGGCTGCAGCCCTAAGCGGCTAGCCGGCATCCTGCCACATTTGTTAGTATTCACTTTCGCTTAGCGTTTGTTTTTACGGCGAATCGAGGCCAGGCGCCTGGGCTGATCTGGCCTGTCTTAGCTAATACGACCTCCATTGCTGCGCAGCTAAACTAGCGTTAAAAGCTAAACAAGCGTAGGATTCGCTTAGTTTTGCTGCGCAGCAAATGGAACAAGAAAGCCAAATCAAAGCCCTCCGGGACGCATTGCCCGCGGCCGTTGCCTCCAGCACCGGCGGCCGTGTCGTGGCCGTCTCGCACGAGAGCTTGGGCCCATCCACCCGGCCGGTGCTACGGTTCGAGATCGAGCACGACCAGGGCAAGCGCTACTTCGTTGTTGAAGTGCTCCACAGCGGCTATCCACGCGACATCCGCGACGCGGTGTGGCGCCTCGACTACCGGCCTGCGGACACCCCTGGCAAGTGGATCACGATGGTCGCGGCCCCGCACCTCAGCGACAGCGCGCGCGAGGAGCTGCGCCGGCGCGGCATCGGCTATTTCGACGGCAGCGGCAGCTTGTACCTGCGCGACGATCACTGGCTGATCGACATCCAGCGCGAGGCCAAGAAGGCGCCCCGCCAGTCCGGCTCGCTGTTCTCG
>PNJM01000484.1 GCA_013821865.1 Rhodocyclaceae bacterium | reverse complement strand
GAGCTTGAGGACGTGCGGCTCAAGGAGTTCCAGGAGAAGCGCGGGCTGAAGGTGATCCGCCTGTCCGCCGAGGATCAGGCCGCCATGGACAAGGCCGGCAAGGACGCGCAGGAGCTCTGGCTCGCCGAGATGGACAAGAAGGGCGTCCCCGCCCGCGCCACCTGGACGAAATTCCAGGAGCTCAACGCCGCCTGCGAGAAGGACGTCGCCGCCAACGGCTATCCCTGGGCGCGGAAGAAGTAGGAGCGCCCGGCCTTGAAGCGCGCGCAGCAGGCGCTGGAGACGCTGGCCGAATGGTTCGCGCTCGCGGGCGGGTTCGTCGTCGTCGTGCTGATGCTGATGGTCTCGCTCGACGCGCTCGGTCGCAAGACCGTCGGCGCCCTGCCGGGGGCGCTCGAATTCAGCGAGGCCCTGATGGTGCCGGCGGTGTTCCTGCCGCTGATGTTCGTGCAGATGAAGCGCGAGCACGTGTTCGTCGGCGTCGTCACCGCGGCGCTGCCCCTGCGCACCCAGGCGCTGCTCGACGGCATCGCGGCCGTGGTCGGAGTGCTGATCTTCGGACTGCTGACCTGGCTGGCGCTCGGCAAGGCGCTCGACGCCTTCGCGGTGCGCGAATATCGCATCGCCATCATCGCGGTGCCGATCTGGCCGTTCCGCTGGATGATCCCGCTCGGCACCGGCCTGATGGTGTTCCAGCTCGTGCTGACCGCGGTCCACGAATTCGGCCGCGCCTTTGGTTCCGCCGAACCGCTCCCCGAAGGGGCGGAACCGCTTCTCCCTGGTTAGCCGATGAAATCAATGCGGGTGGATGGGCGACCGGTCACCTCTCGCGGCGTGCGCGGGGAGGGGAGGAGCGGCGCTTCGGCGGCATGCCGCGGCATCCCGGTGCGGCCCCGCCGGCCGGCGCATCATGCGAAGCGGGCGTGAACGGTGATGGAAAGCTACCACATCGGACTGCTCGGCTTCGTCGTCCTCCTGCTGCTGATCGGGCTGCGGGTGCCGATCGCCTTCGCGCTGGCGCTGGTGGGGCTTTCCGGGTTGTTCTTGCTGTCGGGGCCGGATGCGACCTTCGCGATGCTGTCGACCCAGCTCTACTCCTCGGTCGCCAACAACACGCTGACCGCGGTGCCGCTGTTCCTGCTGATGGGCTATTTCGCCTTCCATGCCGGC
>PNJM01000483.1 GCA_013821865.1 Rhodocyclaceae bacterium | reverse complement strand
CGACCGGGCGACGTCTTCATCATCAAGCCGGTGGGCAGTCGCGCCGGCTGCGGTGCGGGCATACAAATCGTCGAGCTCACCGCCGACGGCCTGGCCGCCGGCCTCGACGACGCCGAGCGCCGCCGTCGCGACGTCGCCGCCGCCTACGGCAACGCCGTGCTGTGCCGCTACGTGCGCGCGCCGATGCTGTGGCGCGGCCGCAAGTGCCACCTGCGCATGTACCTGCTCGTGCGCGGCCCGCCGCTGGGTGGCGCCAGCGAAGACTGCCACCTCGAGTTCTGGCGCCAGGGCAAGATCCTGACGGCGCTCAAGCCGTACGCGTGCGCCGCCTACGACGACGCCGCCGTCCACGACTCGCACGGCGACACCACCGACCGCAACTTGTTCTTCCCCGCCGACCTGCGCGACTGCCACGCCGCCTGCGTCGACGCCTGTAGCCCGCCGACGCCTGACATGCTCGCGCTCGAGCCCGACATCCTCGCCCAGATCGACGCCTTCGTGCCGCACCTCAAGGCCGTGCTGGTGGGCGGCATGCGCTCGCGCCGCACCGGCGCCCCGCTGTGGACCTATCCCGAAAGCAACTTCGCCTACGAGGTGTTCGGCTGCGACTTTCTCGTCGACACGGCCCACTGGCAAGCCGACGCCACTGTCACTGTCCGCCTGCTCGAAATCAACGACAAGGTGGGCTTCGCTCCCGTCTTCGGCCCGCCCGACGCCTTCCCCAGGCCGTGGCCGCCTGTCGAGGGCCCTGACAGCCCCCGCTGGGACTTGCGCCCCTTCGAGCACAGCTCGCCCGCCTTCTACCAAACCATGACCGACTACATCGACTTCTCCGACAGATTCTGGCGCTGGCTGATCCCTGCGGCCGTGCTGCCCTTCTACGCTCAGTTCACCGACGAAGCGCCGTCAAAACGCGCCCGCTCCGATTGACCGGCACCTCTAATGGACGGCAATCAGTCGAAATCGAAAGGACTTTGCATTGAGAATCGTGTGCATTGCTGTATTTCTAATTTTGAATTGATTTTCTCAGCACCAGCTGAAAAGAGACAATCAGACAAATAGATAATCCATCGAGGCCTGAATGATTCGGCAGCTTACGACTTCTTCGAGGGCGGCGCCCAGGATTGTCGGGCCGGCGAAGCGCTTTTCCTTCTTGGCGGCGATTTCTTC
>PNJM01000482.1 GCA_013821865.1 Rhodocyclaceae bacterium | reverse complement strand
CCGCCAGCGGACCAGCCGGCGGTCAGGCGGCTCTCGGCGCCGAACATGTAGTACTGCCGCAATCGCCCCTCGTTGCCGCAGGTGGTGTCGACATTGGCCATCCCGCCGCAGGCCGGGTCGCTGGAGTCCGCCGGCCGCTGAGTCGAGTTGGATGACTGGCGCCACCAGTCCCGCTCGAAGGTCGCGACATAGAGCGCCGTGGTCAGCTGGACCTTCGGCGCGATCTGCCAGCCGTGGGACAGGGTCGCGCCGTAGCGCCAGAGGGTGAAGGCGTCGTTCCGGAACGGATTTCCGCGCGGATCGGCCAGGTACTCGGCCTGGGTGAGGCCCGAATAGCTGACCTTGCTGTCCTCGTGGTAGCCGCTGAGCTTGAGGGTCAACTCCTGGGTCTCGGTGAGGCTGAGCACGCCCTTCAGGAACAGGTCGGCGTAGTTCAGGTCCTGGTTCTTGCGCACGCCCGCGCTGCGGCTGGCGGCGAAGCCTCCGAACAAGCCGAGCCGGCCGAAGGTGTCGCCGCCTTGCAGCACCACCTCACGGGTCTTGTTGTCGCCAGCGCGCACGATCAGGCGGCCGGAGGCGTCGGCGGGCGGGCGGGGGGTGACGTAGTTGATGACGCCGCCGACCGTATGCGGGCCGTAGATGATCTGGCCCGAACCCTTCAGCACCTCCACGCTGCTGAAGCGCTCCAGCGGCGGATGATAGTAGGTCGCGTTGTCCCCATAGGGCGCATAGGTGAGGGGGACGCCGTCCTCGAGCAGCAGCACTTCGGTCGAGCGGGTGGGGTTGAGGCCGCGAAAGCCGATGTTGGGCCGCAGGCCCAGCCCTTCCTCCGAGCGGATATAGAGGCCGGGCACTCGCCGCAGCACGTCATTGATGCTCAGCGGCTGCGAACGCTCGAACTCGGCGGCTGGCACGACGGTGGCTGCGCCGGGAATCTCCGCTGATGGCGCGGCGCCGATCACCACCAGTTCCGAAAGCGGGGCCCCTTCGTCGGCACGGGCGGAGGCGCCAAGCGCCAGGGCGAGACCGGAGACGGCGAGCAAAAGCTGCGAACGCAATAGGGCCCCCAGTGCGATTAAGTTGCAGGAGCATTGATCTGATTTCTAGCGAGATTGCAAATCATTTGCAGGTCGTGCTCGGGGGCGTAATGGGTCGGGCCATGTGCAGGCT
>PNJM01000481.1 GCA_013821865.1 Rhodocyclaceae bacterium | reverse complement strand
CCACCTTCGGCGATCTGCATCGAATTATCGGAGCGCCACAACCACGCCTCCACGCCCGACTTCGCCCGCCTGGTGCGCCGGCTGCAGCGCGCCGGCGTGCGGCTCGCGATCGACGATTTCGGCGTCGGTCATTCCGAGTTCAAGCTGCTGTGCGACTACGGTCTCGATTACGTGAAAGTGGACGGCCACTTCATTCGCGGCATCTCCGACAACCACCGCAAGCGGCTGTTCGTCTCGACCATCACCAACTTGGCGCACCTGCTCGGCATCCGCGTGGTGGCCGAAGGGGTGGAGACCGAAGCCGACTATGTGAGTTGCCGGGAGGCCGGATGCGACCTGGTGCAGGGCTATTTCGTCGCCCGCCCGACCTGCGAGGCGGGCGAACTGCTGCCAGTCTATTCGCACGTTGCGAAGACCCGCGCCCGCCACCGCAGCACGCGCCGCACCGACGCGCTGCTGGTGCGCGGCGAGATGATCGAACTACCCACCCTGCAGGAAGAGACCAGCATCGAGACGGTGTTCGAGGCTTTCCGCAAGTCGCCGAAGCAGAGCTTCTTTCCGGTGGTGGGCAGCGACGACGTGCCGCGCGGCATCATCCACGAACGCGACCTCAAGCAGTTCATCTATCTGCCATTCGGCCGCGACCTCCTGCACAACAAGACATTCGAGCGCGGCCTCGCATCGTTCATCACCGCCTGCCCGATCGTCGACATCAACACCAATGCGGCCGGCATCCTGGAGATTTTCGCCAACGCGCAGGGCGCCGACGGGGTGATCGTCACCGAGAACCTGCAATATGTCGGCGTTCTGTCGGCGGCCGCTCTCCTGAAAATCATTAACGAGAAGCAGTTGCAGCAGGCGCAGGACCAGAACCCGTTGACGGAACTGCCCGGCAACCTGTCGATCACCGATCACGTGGCGCTGGTCTCGCTCGACGGCGACCACGACCGGCACTTCTGCTATTTCGATTTCGACAACTTCAAGCCATTCAACGACCGCTACGGCTTCCAGCGCGGCGACCGGGCGATCACGCTGTTCGCCGCGTTGATGCGCCGCCATTTGCCGGGAAGCTCATTCTTCCTCGGCCACATCGGCGGCGACGACTTCTTCGCCGGCTGCAGCGGGCAAGCCCATGGCAAGCTCAAGCAGCAGGTCGAGCAACTCGCGCAC
>PNJM01000480.1 GCA_013821865.1 Rhodocyclaceae bacterium | reverse complement strand
GGGAGCGCACGCGCTTCATGAAAGGCATCTTCGCCAGCCTCGGCTTTCGCCAGACCGTGGTGGAATACGCCCGGCCGCAGCGCGCCGCCGGTACCACCAAGTTCCGCGCGTGGAAGCTCTGGACGCTGGCGCTGGAAGGCATCGTCTCGTTCAGCTCGGCGCCTTTAAAAATCTGGACCTACATCGGGCTGGCCGGTGCCGCCCTCGCGTTGATATTCATGATCTATATCGTGCTGACCACGCTGCTGTTCGGCAACACGGTGCCGGGCTATGCCTCGCTGATCTCGTTCGTGCTGCTGTTCAACAGCCTGACCCTCATTGGCCTCGGCGTGATCGGTGAGTATATTGCCCGCATCTTCTACGAGGTGAAGGGCCGACCGCTCTATATCCTGCGTGGCACGCTGGGGATCGACCAGAATTAACGGCCTCTTCTAATCGGAGACACATGATGTTCGCACGCCTGCTCATGCTTGCGCCCCTGGCCCTGGTCGCCGCCGCAGCCGCCCAGGCGCAGGATGATCACCATATGTCCCCGCTCCAGACCCTGGTGGTGAACGCGAGCGCAGATGTCGCCCGCGCGCCGGATCTTGCGATCATCAATGCCGGCGTTCAGACCGACGCTGTCACCGCGCAGGCCGCCATGGCCGATAACGCCCGCAAGATGGCAGCCGTTATTGCCACCCTCAAGCAGCGCGGCGTGGCCGACAAGGACATGCAGACCAGCGGCCTGTCGTTGAATGCACAATATGACTATCGCCAGGGCAATACGCCCAAGCTTACCGGCTACCAGGCGACCAACACCCTGACCTTGCGCTTGCGCAAGCTGGACAGTGCCGGCGCGATGCTCGACTCGCTGGTCACCGCCGGGGTCAACCAGATCAACGGGCCGACGTTCGACCTGAGCGACCCTGAGGCTGCCCTGGATGAGGCACGGCAAAAAGCCGTGCAGATGGCCCGCACGCGCGCAGACCTTTATGCGGCGGCAGCCGGCCTCAAGGTCAAGCGTATCCTGTCGATTGCAGAGGGCGGCGCACCGGCCCCGCAGCCGGTGTTCCTCAAAGCCGCCCGCATGGCCGCTGCAACACCCGCAGACGCCACCACAGAGCTTGCGCCCGGCGAGATCAGCCGCACAGCGACTGTCTCGATAACCTTTGAATTGGAATAGTGGGC
>PNJM01000479.1 GCA_013821865.1 Rhodocyclaceae bacterium | reverse complement strand
TGGACCGTGCAGCGCGTGGTCTTGGTCGCCTGAGTTGAGCTTACGCGAGTTCGACCTTATCAACACCCTGCTACGCCCGCTGGCGGGGGACCCGGCTGCCCGTGGGCTGCTGTCCGATACCGCGGTTCTTGCATCCAACGGCGCAGACCTGGTGCTCACCAAGGACATGATGGCCGAGGGCGTGCACTTCCTGCCCGATGACCCGCCGGAGAGCATCGGCTGGCGGCTGGTTGCGGTCAATGCGTCGGACCTCGCGGCGACCGGTGCGGTGCCGCGCGCCTGCCTGCTTGGCCTTGGTCTCGGCCGCACGCGCTCACGGGATTGGGTGGAGCAGTTTCTGGACGGACTGCGCCGGGCCTGCACGGCGTTCGGCCTGCCGCTGATCGGCGGCGACACCATCTGCCCCGGCGATACGACAGTGCTCTCGCTCACGGCTATCGGCAGTGTGAGCACCGGCAGGGCCATGGCGCGCACAGGCGCGCAGCCGGGCGATACACTCTGGGTCTCCGGCACCATTGGCGACGCAGGCGCGGGTCTTGCCCTGGCGCAAAGCCCTGATTTCAGTTCGGACTCCAGCCCGGAGGCGGCCTGTCTGCGGGATCGCTACTGGTGGCCACAGCCGCGCCTGGCACTGGGCCTTGCCCTTTGCGACCTCGCCAGTGCTGCGGCAGACGTCTCGGACGGTTTGCTGGCGGATGCCGGACATATCGCCAGTGCCAGCGGTGTTGCCGCTGAAATCGAAGCGGCGGCCATCCCGTTGTCGCCGGCCTATGTGTCCCATTGCGGTGATACGCTGGCGACGCGGGTGCGGGCGGCGACTGCGGGCGATGATTACGAACTGGTGTTCACAGCGCCTGCCCATGCCGCAACGGCGATCTTAGCACTTTCCCAACGTCTGGGCCTTACCCTGACGCCGATAGGCCGGGTGTCGGCAGGCTCGGGTGTGCGTCTGCTCGACGCTGAGGGCGCTGACGTTCCGGTGGAACGGACAGGATTTGAGCATCACTATGTCGAAAGCACCACCGAAAGCACCCGCCAAGGCGAAGACTGAGGCCGCCGCGCCCGACAGTGCCGAGGCGCCCAAGAAGAAACCGCCGCTCGTGCCCATCCTGCTGCTGGTCGGCGGTCTTGCGCTGGGTGGTGGCGGGGCGAGCGCCTATTTCCTGATGT
>PNJM01000478.1 GCA_013821865.1 Rhodocyclaceae bacterium | reverse complement strand
GCTTGCGACGGTCGCTGCGAGCTCATGAGCGAGCCAGGACGCGGCGAAGCCGGCATCCTGCACGATGTCCCAGTGGTTCTGTGGCGGCCGCGGCTCCGGAAAATCCCGCACGAGCCACGCGACGGAGGGATGATAGCGGGCGCCGGGCTTCTGCCACGGCTCCGGGAAGAGGAAGTCGGTCGCCGCCCTGGCGATCCAGAGGCCCGCCGCCATCGAGATCGCGCCGCAGACGATGAACAGCAGGTTCCCGGTCCAGCCGATTTCCTTCTGCGCGGCGGGGGGCTCGGCCCCGGGGTTCTGCTGAAGATCCATGACGTTCTCCTTCGCGCTGATGATGTCCTGTACCGGGTGGGCCGGTGGCGACCTCTGATCTGTTTTCCGAACATACAGCTTTGATCGCTCGGCGACGATTGCGCCTGCTTGCGCAGGGTTGCGGTTCGCCGTGAGACAGGATTCGCGAGGAAGGGGGTGGCCGCATCCTCTTTGACGCCGCCATGCTCTTTGCCTGCGCCCGCTGAGGCGGCTCGCCAACGGCAAGGCCCGGCAACCGGAAGCAATCGACAGATGCCGGACTGAAGGCGACAGTGAAGGCGAACGTCTTCGATCGACCCGGGGGGACCAATGTCGATCACCACACCAGGACATTTTTCGCTCGGCCGGTCGTTGGCGCGAGCCGGACTGGCGTTGTGCCTCCTCTGCGCGACGGCGCCAGCCAAGAGCGCGGTGCCGCGCCTGAACGGCGCGGGCGGCCTGTCCTGCCGCGTGCTGGACTCCCCCGCCAAGGCGCGTCTGCCGCAGGGGCGCGCCGCCCTGCAATGGAGCTTCGGCTACCTCACCGGCCGCGTCCAGTCGGGCACCGGGGAGCCTCACCGGCGCTTCGCGGGCCCGGACGGGATCGCCGCTGGGATCATCGCCTATTGCCGGGCGCATCCGGAACGACAGGTCGCGGACGCCGCGGCGGATTTCTTCGGGCCTTGACGGCCTCTTTCCCCGTTCGACGCGAAATCTCCGCGCCGGCCGATCGCTTGGTTTTTCAAGTTTTCACAGGGGGTATCGCGATGTCATTGATCACCCGCTTTCGTCTTGCGAGCGCGGCCGTCGCTGCGGCGCTGCTGCTGGCCTTCCCGGCCGCGGCCCAGAACAATCAGTGCTCGATGATGTGCAACGGCATGTACAATGATTGCTACAA
>PNJM01000477.1 GCA_013821865.1 Rhodocyclaceae bacterium | reverse complement strand
CGACATGGCTAAGGGCAAATTTGAGCGGACGAAGCCTCACGTTAATGTGGGGACGATTGGGCACGTTGACCATGGCAAGACGACGTTGACGGCGGCGATCACGACGGTGCTGTCTTCCCGGTTTGGGGGCGAGGCGAAGGCCTACGACCAGATTGATGCGGCGCCGGAGGAGAAGGCGCGCGGCATCACCATCAACACGGCGCACGTCGAATACGAGACGGCGAACCGGCACTATGCCCACGTCGATTGTCCCGGCCACGCCGACTACGTGAAGAACATGATCACGGGTGCGGCCCAGATGGACGGCGCCATTCTCGTGTGCTCGGCCGCCGACGGTCCGATGCCGCAGACGCGCGAGCACATCCTGCTCGCGCGCCAGGTCGGCGTGCCCTACATCATCGTCTATCTGAACAAGTGCGACATGGTGGACGACGCCGAACTGCTCGAACTGGTCGAGATGGAAGTGCGCGAGCTGCTCAGCAAGTACGATTTCCCGGGCGACGACATCCCCATCGTCAAGGGTTCCGCGCTGAAGGCCCTCGAAGGCGACAAGGGTGAGCTGGGCGAAGGCTCCATCCTCAAGCTGGCCGAGGCGCTCGACACCTACATTCCCGAGCCGAAGCGCGCCATCGACGGCCCCTTCCTCATGCCGATCGAAGACGTTTTCTCCATCTCCGGCCGCGGCACGGTGGTGACCGGGCGCATCGAGCGCGGCATTGTCAAGGTTGGCGAGGAAATCGAGATTGTCGGCCTGCGGCCGACCGTCAAGACCACCTGCACCGGCGTCGAGATGTTCAGGAAGCTGCTGGACCAGGGCCAGGCCGGCGACAACGTCGGCGTGCTGCTGCGCGGCACCAAGCGCGAGGAAGTCGAGCGCGGCCAGGTGCTGGCCAAGCCCGGCTCGATCACCCCGCACACGCATTTCACGGCCGAGATCTACGTGCTGGGCAAGGACGAAGGCGGCCGCCACACCCCGTTCTTCAACGGCTACCGGCCGCAGTTCTACTTCCGCACCACCGACGTCACCGGCAGCATTGAACTGCCGGCCGGCACCGAGATGGTGATGCCGGGGGACAACATCACCATCACGGTGAAGCTGATCGCCCCGATCGCCATGGAAGAGGGCCTGCGCTTCGCCATCCGCGAAGGCGGCCGCACCGTCGGCGCCGGCGTCGTGGCAAAGGTCAT
>PNJM01000476.1 GCA_013821865.1 Rhodocyclaceae bacterium | reverse complement strand
CTATCTGCTGTGCTCGGACGGGCTCAACGACATGGTCGAGGACGACGAGATCGCCCTGACTCTCCAGGCGCTTTCGGCCAATCTGGAACTGGCGGCGACGCAACTCATTCAGACCGCGAACGACAGCGGCGGCAGGGACAATGTCTCGGTGGTGCTGGTGCGCATCATGCGGGAGTATCCGGTGGCGCGCGGCTGGTTCGCGCGGTTGCTGCAGTGGTTCAAGTGACGATTTGACGAGAAGGACGCAACATGGCTGCTAAGTTGATACTCAGCATGGATGGCCTGGTGCTCAAGGAGATTCCCCTCTCCAAGGAGCGGACAACCCTCGGGCGCAAGCCGCATAACGACATCCAGATCGACAATCTGGCGATCAGCGGCGAGCACGCGGTGATCGTGACGATCCTCAACGACTCGTTCCTCGAGGACCTCAACAGCACCAACGGCACCTACGTTAACGGCCAGCCGATCAAGAAGCACTTCCTGCAGAACAACGACGTCATCGAGCTGGGCAAATACAAGCTCAAGTACCTCAACGAGACGCCGACCGCCACCACGGCGCAGGACTTCGAGAAGACGATGGTGCTGCGGCCGGAGATGATGCACAAGGCGGCGGAGCAGGCGGCGGCCAGGGCCTCCTTCGGCGACACCCATGTCGGCATGAAAGCGGCGCCGGAAGACCAGACCTTGACCCACGCACCCTCGATGACCGCGACGCAGCCGCCGGCCGCTGCGGCGCCCGCGGCGAAGGCGATGCCGACCGCGGCCATCCAGATCCTTTCCGGCGCCAATGCCGGCAAGGAGCTCGAGTTGACGAAGAACCTTACCACCCTGGGCAAGCCCGGCGTCCAGGTCGCCGTCATCACCCGGCGGCCGCACGGCTATTTCATCACCCACGTCGAGGGCGCCAGTTTCCCGATCGTCAACGGGACTGCCCTGGATACCCATCCGCACGAGCTGAAAGACCACGATGTCATCGAACTGGCCGGCGTGAAGATGGAGTTCTTCTTCAAGGGCTGAGTCACGGCTTCGCGGCCGGGACGCGGCTGCCCGGTTGCGTGAAATTGTTCCTGTCGCAGCCAAAAGCCTGATGCTAGCCTGCCTACGACCGCATGAATTAGACACCAGGGGTGGAGGCAAGGCAGCATGAAAGTCAGAGTCCTGGGATGCAGCGGCGGCATCGGCGGCAGGCACCTGCGCACG
>PNJM01000475.1 GCA_013821865.1 Rhodocyclaceae bacterium | reverse complement strand
CCGAGGCTGCGGCCGCACCAGCAGAGGCGGCCGAGGCAAAGTCGGCACCGCGCGGCTTCTGGATCGCGGTTGCGGTGTGCGCGGTGCTGATGCTCGCCTACTACGCGATGCTGAGCTTCGAGCGGCTGGAAATCTTCAAGATGCTGCTGTCGTCCTTCTTCCCGCTGGCCATCCTGATCCTGGCGGTGCTCGGTACCATCGTGTTCGGCCTGGCGACGCCGACCGAGGCGGCGGCGATCGGCGCCTTCGGTGGCGCCTTGCTGGCGGCGGCCTACGGTCAGCTCAACTTCGGCGTGGTGAAGGAGTCGGTGTTCCTGACCGCCAAGACCTCGGCCATGGTGTGCTGGCTGTTCGTCGGCAGCGCCATCTTCTCGGCCGCGTTCGCGCTGCTGGGCGGACAGGATCTGGTGGAGAAGTTCGTACTGGACCTGGACCTGACGCCGATCCAGTTCATGATCCTGGCGCAGTTCATCATCTTCATCCTGGGCTGGCCGCTGGAGTGGACGGAAATCATCGTCATCTTCATGCCGATCTTCATCCCGCTGCTGGCGCACTTCAACATCGATCCGCTGTTCTTCGGCCTGCTGGTGGCGATCAACCTGCAGACGGCCTTCCTGTCGCCGCCGGTGGCGATGTCGGCCTTCTACCTGAAGGGGGTGGCGCCGCCGCACGTGACGCTGAACCAGATCTTTGCCGGGATGCTGCCCTTCATGGGCATACAGGTGATCGCACTGATCCTGCTCTACCTGTTCCCGGGCATCGGCATGTGGCTGCCGAACTATCTGTACAACTGATCGCAACGGTACAGATCGGGGTGTTCTGACGACGACGGCGCTGCGGCGCCGTCGTTTTTTTGGCCGCAACGTAAAATCGGACCGATGCTCTCCGCCGAACACACCCGCCTGCTGATCCGCCTGCGCTGGACAGCCTTCTTCCTGCTCGCCGGCGCCTACGTGCTGGTGTTCTTCCACCGCACCGCGCCGGCAGCCATCGCCGGCGAACTGGCGCGCGACTTCAACGTCGGCCCGGCCTCGCTCGGTGCGCTGGCATCCAGCTACTTCTGGATCTACATGGTGATGCAGATCCCGACCGGGGTACTCGCCGACACGCTGGGCCCGCGGCGCATCGTCGCGCTCGGCGGCGTGATCGCCGGCATCGGCTCGATCACGTTCGCGCTGGCCGACACGCTGTGGGTTGCGG
>PNJM01000474.1 GCA_013821865.1 Rhodocyclaceae bacterium | reverse complement strand
TCGCGTTGCGCTCGGCCGCCGGCCGATCGGCGTCGCCGTGCTCTTGCCCGTTGCACGAGACATAGGCGATCCGCATATCCCCCGAAAAGTCGGCGGCCACCCGGAATTCGGCATCGCCGAGGCGGTAGGTCGCGTTCGCGCGCGCCGGCAGGCTGAAGTCGTATCGCCAGACGCTGCGGCCGGATTGGGAATGCAGCATCAACGGGGCGACCTGCGGACCATCGGCCGGGACCAGAAGGGGCGGCGCCAGTTGGTCCGGGGCAACAAAGACGGCGGACAGCCGACACTGATCTCCATCGGCCCCCCGAGCGAACAGGATCGGGCCGACAGTTTCGTGAAGGGTGTTCAATCCGGGCCCCATGACCGTCCGGCGCGCCGCGGGCGTGTTATCCTGCGTGACCTCGGCAGCAGTCTTCTGGAAACCGGGGGCGATATCAATGCCGACGCCCCGACATAAGCCTGCCGATGTTCGGAAGCATGAAGCCGGCAACCACGAGAAGAAGCGCGCCGATTGCCCAGGCGACCACGATGGTCGGCTTCAGCACCACGCCCAGCAAAGCGATGACCTGTCCCAAAAGGCCGCCGGCGTTCACAGTGTCGAGGATGGTGCCCACCTCCTTGCCGCCTGCGGCGGTTGCGATGGCCTTTCCTCCGTCAACCAGAAGGCCGGCACTCGACGCCACCCAGGCAAGAACGGGATCGACCAGCGAATACCCGATCCAGGCAAGCAGCGACCACAGGACAAGGCCACCAAGGACGACCGCCAGTGGCAGTTTCCGCGGAAGGCGCGGAGGCGCATCGTACTGCGTCGGCTCACCTCTCATCTCTCGCACCCGGTCATCCCTCGGCACGTCGTTGTAGCGATACCCGCGGTCATCATGGCCATGTCTTCCCATCTCGGTCTCCAATCTTTGGCTGCCGACAGCGTCCTGCCGTTGAATTTAAGTGCCCCGCTGTCGCCTTCCGTTGCTTCGCGGCACGCCGCTGCGGGGCCGCCCCGAGCGCAACATCGTCAATCAAGGTGCAGCCCGAGGAGTGGTCGCATGCGGACTTGGGCCGCCTTGAAACTGATATGGGTCCTCTAGCGACTAGAGGTTCAAGAGCAGACGCGAAGTTTTGTGCCGAGTCCGGGACCCTCACGCCATCTGCTCTCGTGCAAGGGCGCGCCGAGTCGTCCATAGGGTGATGGCGGCCGCGCGA
>PNJM01000473.1 GCA_013821865.1 Rhodocyclaceae bacterium | reverse complement strand
TCGGTGGCGATGGCGTGGGCCCCCAGCGCCAGGCCCCGCGCCACCTCGTCCTCGCGCACGCCGGCGCCCAGTGAACCGCAGGGCACGATGATCTTGATGGGACTGTCCGACATGCTCGCCTTCGCTTCGCCCGCCACCCGGCGGCGCCCAGCGATAATGTTTTTGGATGCAAAACGTCAAGTGATTGCATCCGTTTTGTTCACCCGGCTCTGAAGGGGATCCCGCCGGTGGCGAGCGTGACCGCAAGCACAACCAGGCACACCAGCACCGCCCACTTGAGGCTAAAGCGCTGGGCGTCGGCGACGTCGACCTTGAGGAGCCCGCAGGCCAGATAGATGGGCGCGAGCAGCGGGCTGAGCGCATGGACCGGCTGACCGATGAGCGAGGCGCGAGCGATGGCTGTGGGATCGATGCCGAAGACCGCAGCCGCCTTCGCCACGACAGGGACTACGCCGAAGTAGTAGGCGTCGTTGGACATCAGGAAGGTCAGCGGCATGCTGGCGAGGGCCGTGATCGGGGCCAGGTAGGGTCCGACGGAAGGCGGCAGCACCGAGAGCGCGGCGGAGGCCATGGCGTCGGACATGCCGGTCCCGTTGAGGATGCCCGTGAAGGCGCCGGCGGCGAAGATCAGCAGCACGATCTGCACCACGTTGTCGGCGTGCGCGGCGATGCGGGCCTTCTGATCGGCGAGACGCGGATAGTTGACCGTCGCGGCGATGGCAAAGGCGGCCATCATCAGCACCGGCAGCGGCGCGAGCCCGAGGATCATGCCGGCCACCAGCGCCCCGGTGAGCGCGAGGTTGAAGAAGAACAGCTTCGGCCGGCGGGCCGCCAGGGTGGCCTCGTCGTCTTCCAGCAGGATGGGAGGGCGCGTCCCCTCGACGGAGGGCGACCATTCCAGACGTCGGCGCTCGGTCATGCCGAACCGCCAGGCCAGCAGGAAGGTCGCCACGAGGCCTGCCGCCAGCCCGGGCAGCAGCGGACCCACCACCTGCCCAAGGTCCGCCTGGACCGCCGCAGCGGCCCGGGCGCTCGGGCCACCCCACGGGAGCAGGTTCATCAGGGAATTGGCCAGGCCGAGCAGCGTCGCCAGGATCAGCGGGTTCATCCCCACCCGGCGATAGACCGGGAGGAAGGCCGTGATCACGATCAGGACCGTCGTGGTGCCGTCCCCGTCCAGCGAGACGATCGCCGCCAACG
>PNJM01000472.1 GCA_013821865.1 Rhodocyclaceae bacterium | reverse complement strand
AGTCGCCGAGCTTGGCGCGGCCTTTGTCTGCGCCGACCTCGCGCTGACACCCGCGCCGCGCGCGGAGCATGCCGCCTATATCGCCTCGTGGCTTAAAGCCTTGAAGGATGACAAGCGGGCGATCTTTGCCGCCGCTGCCCATGCGCAGCGCGCGGCGGATTATCTCGCGAAGTTTTCGACGCCGGAGGCGGCGGCTGAACCGGAGAAGCAGTCGGCGGCCGCATAGCGGCCGCCATTACGCAAGGAGATCGGGACGCAGCGCGGAGTGGAGTTCTATCGCCGAGGGCAGAAATTTTCGGCCGCCCGGCGGGTGCCGGTCGGCCGGTTGCTCGGCAGGGAGCGGGTTATTTTTCATATTTGCGCAGGCTGGAAACGTCGCGCGGGCCGCGCGTCAATCGGAACCCGCTTGCAGTAGCTGCGCCGCTGTATCGATGGGAAGGAACAGCGTCTGCGGACGCGCGCTGAATGCCTGAAACCCATGATGCCGGTAGAAGGACGATGCCGTCTCATCCTTGGCATCGACGATCACCGTGAGCACCGCCGGCTCCGCCCGGAGCGCGCGCAGGATGGCATCGAATAGCAAAGCCGCGCCGAGCTGCTGGCCTTTGAAGCGTTGGTCGACAGCGAGCCTGCCGATCAGCACCGCCGGCAACACCGGATAGCGGGGCAGGCGGCGGGTTTGCTCCGGCGGCAGGTCTTGGACAGGGATGCTGGCTGCCGCGAGCGTGTAGTAGCCAGCAATGGCAGCGCCGCCCTCTGGCAGGGCGACAAAGCAGTTGGACACGCGGCGGCGCATGTCCTGGCCGGCCTGCCGGGCAAGATAGCCGTCAAGCGCCTCGACCCCGCAGGAGAAACCTTTGCGGTCATGGGCAGCGGTCAGCGCCTCGATGCGAAAAGAGGGCGGCACGCTAGGCTGAAATGATCAAGCGGCGATGAGCGGCGGCAGCCCGGCGCAGGGCGTCGTTGGGCTCTGGCGGGTTCAGGATGGAAGCTGCCAGCGTCTGCTGATCCTCAACCGCGAGCCTAAGCACCTGCGCATCCTCAATCGTGCGCTGCGCCGCTTCCTGTGCGGCTGATACGACGAAGTCGCTTAAAGAGCGGCCCTGAAGCTCGGCAGCGCGACGGACAACCGCCAGCGCCTCCGGAGAAATCCGGGCCTCAAGCCGCGTGGTGCGGGTTGTTGATGGGGGCATGGTGAACCTCACTCTC
>PNJM01000471.1 GCA_013821865.1 Rhodocyclaceae bacterium | reverse complement strand
CGCAACCAACATGGTCCGCATCGCCTTCGTGGCGAAGGAGCATGTCGAGCAGGCGTGATGCTCACCCCGGCAGCACGAAAGACGCGGCATAGCAGAGCCCCCCGCCGACCGCGAAGGACAGCGCGAAGCGCCGGTAGATGTCGCGCAGGGTGCGGCCGATGACCTGCTGGGCGAATTCGGCGCGGGGCCGGTCTTGCGGCGGCAGGAGGATCCAGAGTTCGGTGCGCTTGTAGGGTCGGCGGACCGACGTGTCGGCTTTCACGACCAGCACGGCGGCGGTGGCCATCATCAGGATGGCGCCGCTTTCCAGCGCGACGCGCGGATAACCTGCAAGCCCGACCATGAAGCAGATGATGGCCAGCCCGGCGAAGCCGCAGCCGCGCGAGACCGACAGCAGCGCCAGTTCTCTCACGCGCGATGGGCTCATGCGGCGTCTCTCCGGGACATATCCGAAGCTAGAGCGGCGCGCGTCTCGCGAACATCACGAAATCGCGCGCTTCGCGACGTCTCAGGCAGGACGCGCCGTCATCTGCAGCAGGGTCGGGATCGTCAGCAGCATGATGCCGCCGAGCCAGATCCACATCGAGGTCGCGGTGCTCTCCTTCAGGCCCTTGCCGCGCTCGTAGATTGCGGCCGGGATGCCGCCGATGGCGAGCGTCAACGCCGACAGGAAGAGCGAGGTGAAGTAGAAGATCAGCAGCGGCGAGGAGATGAAGAAGCCGGGCCCAAACTGCTTCATCAGGATGTAGACCGGGTCGAAATAGGCCGAGAAATGCAGGCCGTTGATCAGCGACATGCCAGCGATGCCGATGGTGATGCCGTCGCGGCGGAGAATGTCCTCGCGGTCGTCGGTCATGGCTTCGGCGCTCCGACGATGGTCGGCAGCCAGCCCGCCGCCGCGAAGCCGACGAACATCAGCATCCGGATGAAAAGCAGCCATACCACCGCGAGCAGGGTGAGGATGCGTTCGTGCACGGCTGCGGGGGTGACGATCCGCACGGCCTCGATGGCCGGCTGGGTAATCTGCCGGAACGTGCGCCAAATCACCTTCTCGCTTTCGTCCGGAAAGACCAGCGAGAGCAGAAAGCGGCCCAGCAGCGTATACATCAACGCCGCAAGCGCGAGGTTGGGAGCCTGATAGAGCCAGAACAGGCCCTGGCTGTCGACGTCGGCCATTCAGGATGGGTCCTTGCGCTGTCGGGACTGCGGGTTCATCTGCCCGACAA
>PNJM01000470.1 GCA_013821865.1 Rhodocyclaceae bacterium | reverse complement strand
AGAGATGAAGGCGGCGGAACAGGCCCGGATCGAGAAGGAGAGCGGCAGCCCCGGCGGCCCGCCCCCGGCGGGCGCGTCCTGAGGCGCGTCTCGCGTCCTCTTCCGCCTCCGCTGGAGCGCGGCGGGCGACCGTCGCGATTAGCCGGGCTTCTCTCGCCCGGGCCCGGAGCGACGGGGGCGACTTGGGTCGGGCGAGGACAGGGCCGCGCCTCGGCCTTTTTTTTCTCCGCAGACAGAGCGGTCGAGGGGCGCATCGGTGGGGCCGGGTATTCTGCCCATTCCCCAACGGGTGCCCCGGTGCCGCCAATCTTTGCGGAGCCGGTGCGCCGCAATTTTTGCATACTCGTCGGCGCCCCATGAATACCGTGTCTCGCCTACTGCCCCGGCTGCCGAGCGTGGTGGCCGCCCTCGTTGCGACTGCGTTGTGGACGCACGCCGCGCCTTCTGCCGCCCAGGAAGCTGCCCCCGCCGCGTCGGCCGTCGCCGGCCCGCTCACGCCGATCCCGAACAGCGAGTGCATGGACTGCCACGAGGCCGAATTCAAAGCGCGCAAGAAGGGGCAGCCGAAGGAGTGGGTCGGCGTGCGGCCCGAACTCTACGCGAAGTCGGTGCATGCCAAGCTTGCCTGCGTCGACTGCCATTCCGACATCAAGGAGACACCGCACGATTCCAAACTCGCCCCCGCGCAATGCGCCTCCTGCCATCAGCAGGCCTCCGAGCAATTCGCGGCCAGCATCCACGGTCTGAGCCACAAGATGGGAGCCTCCGACGCCGCGTCGTGCGCCAGCTGCCACGGCACGCACGACATGGTGCCGGTCAAGCAGATGGATTCCCCAGTCTTCAAGCTCAACCTCACCAAGACCTGCGGCAAGTGTCACGACGACCCGAATCTGGCCAAAGAATACCGCATGGGTCAGGAAAACGCGGCCGCCCACTACCAGGACAGCATCCACGGCCAGGCCCTGATGGGCAAGGGGCTGATCGTGGCGCCGTCCTGCAGCGATTGCCACGGCGTGCACGACATCAAGCGCAGCGTCGACAAGAGCTCCTACACCAGCCACGCGAACATCGCCAAGACCTGCGGCAACTGCCACCTCGGCGTCGAGGACACCTACAACGCCAGCGTCCACGGCCAGCTCCTGCTCAAGGGCGACAAGCGGGGGCCCGACTGCACGGACTGCCACACCGCGCACGACATCGAGAAGCCCAAGACCGCCCATTTCAAGGAG
>PNJM01000469.1 GCA_013821865.1 Rhodocyclaceae bacterium | reverse complement strand
AACATCTGCAACAGGCGCTTGAGGTAGTCCAGTTCCTCCAGCGGGCGGGCGAGTTCGCCGGAGCGGCGGCGGATTTCGTCCAGCAGTTCCTGCGCGCGAACATCGGGCGCGTTCTGGACCATGTTCTCGTCCGAACCGATGCGTGCGGTTTCGCCAGAGCGGCGGCCGAGCGGATCCGCGCCTTGCGGATCGGCGGACCCAGCCTGGCGGTCGCCGCCCTGCCCGTCCCGGTTCTGGCGCTGCTCGTCGGCCAAGGCCTGGCCAAACTGCTGCATGCCCTCTCGCAACGCCTCCATCGCCTCGGCCTGACGGTCGAGCGCGCCGTCGAGATTGCCATCGCGCAGCGCCTTTTCGGCGTCTGCCATCGCGCGGCCGGCGCGGTCGAGGTTGCGGCGGCCGTCTTCGCCCTGTGTGGTGCCGTCGCCGGGAAGCTGGCCCTGCTGCAACTGGTTCAGCCGATCGCGCAACTCGCGCTGGCGATCGGTCAGGCTGCGGTCGTCGGGCGCGGCCTGGCCGTCACCCTGTTGCCGGTCCGGACCGCCGCTTTGCCCGTCGCCCTGCCCGTTCCCTGGCTGTTGTCCCTGACCCTGATCCTGCCCCTGCTGTCCACCCTGTCCCTGGTCCGTGCCAGTGCGCGGCACGCCCTGAAGATCGCGGAAGGCATCGTCGGACAGCTGCTGCTGGTCACGCAGCGTCTGGCCAAGCTCGCCCATCGGGCCGTTCTGGCCCTGACCCTGACCCTGCTGGCCCTGCACCACCTGCATGTTTTCCATCAGTTGACGAAGCTGTTGCATCAGTTCGGCGGCTTCTGCGGTCTTGCCCTGTTTCATCAGCTCTTGCAGCTTGTCCAGCATGCCCTGCAGCTGGTCGCCGGACATCATCTGGCCCTGCATCATGTCGGACTGCTGCCGGTTGCCGGGATTGCGCTGCGCCTCTTCGGCAAGTTCGCGCATGTATTCGTTCAGTGCCTGCTGCATTTCCTTCATCAGCTGGTCGATTTCCTCGGGCGAGGCGCCGTTCTTGATCGCCTCCTGCAGCCGGTCCTGCGCGCGCTGCAGCCGGTCGAGCGCATCCCGCAGGTTGCCTTCCTCGACCATGAGGGCGATCTTCCACAGCTTTTCGGCGATGGCGTCGCGGTCTTCGGTGGAGAGGCTGGCCTGTTTCGCCTCAAGCTCGCGGATCAGGACGCGCAGGTGCAGGAAGGCGCGGTCATTGCGGATGAAGCCGTCG
>PNJM01000468.1 GCA_013821865.1 Rhodocyclaceae bacterium | reverse complement strand
CGGACCTGCGCTCAGACGCTGGATCACGCGGGCCGCGGCGCCCGGATTCACCGGCTGCAGGAAAGCGTGCAGCCGTTGCAGGTCGCCGAGCGCTGCGCGCGTCCATCTGAGGGTCATTCAGGCAGTTTTCCGGGCAGATCCGTGCCGAGGGTCGCCGCCCAGGCCTTCACGTCGTCGTGGCTTACTGCGTTTCCCGCATCCACGTCTGCCATCGCTTCCAGCGTCAGGCGGTAGCGCTCCGTTTCGCGCTCGACGTAGGCGGCAAGGGCCTGCTTCACCACCCAGCCGCGCGAACGCTCAAGTCGCGCCGCCAATTCGTCCACCTGCTCCGCCAGCGCAACCGGCAGGTGAGCGGTCATCACTCGGGTGTCTGCTGAAGCCATGAATCACTCCCAATCACTTTCAATCAACTTAGTCCCGACCGGGGCTCTTGTCCATCCCCTGTCGGATTTCTTTGCACCTGGCACCGTCGGCGTGCATGGACGTCTGGCGCCCGGCGCACGACCGGGCGGATTTCTCGAAGCCGGTCCGATGGCGATCTACGCGCAATGCATGGACAGGCCGCCGTAGGCCTGTGTCCGGCGGCGCCAAGTGGCTGAGCGCAAAGGCGTCTTGGGCTCCGGCCCGTCTCTGTGCCATCTCACGCGATTTCCGGCTTTTCTGCCTGCCGCCGCCACCCCTCGGCGCTTCATGCACGAAGGAATGTCTCTTACTCCGGCCTCGCCGGGCGAAACGTCCTTCGCCGTACTGATCCGGAGATCACAAAAATGAAAAAACGGGATCGTCACCTCCTCGCGCTTGCGCTGTCCTGTAGCAGCTTCGCCGCCGTTGCGGCCGACCCGCTGGTGTGGTCGGAAACCTTTCAACGCTTCACGCCGAGCTTTACCTTCGTCGGATCGATCAATGCCGCGACCTTGCCGGGTGGCGCATCGAGCGCTCTGGTGACCGACCAAACCCGCGTGAAGGGGCCGAATGGCGTCGAGTTCGCCGGTGGGCGCCTGTGGTGGCCGGACCAGCAGCTGAATCGCGTCGTATCCATGCTGCCGGACGGCACCGGCTTCAAGACCTACAACATCGCCGGCGCCTACGACGTCGACGTGCAGGGCGGCATGCTCTATGTGACGCGGCAGAACTCGGGCGACATCCTGAGGCTGGATCTGTCGCTGAACTTTCCGCCAGCGACGACCGTACTCAGCGGCCTGAGCTCGCCGTTCGCGATCGACGTGACGG
>PNJM01000467.1 GCA_013821865.1 Rhodocyclaceae bacterium | reverse complement strand
TGGCGATCCAGCAATACTGATGCGCTGGATTGCTTCGTCGGCCATTGGCCTTCTCGCAATGACGGATAGGTTTCTATCAATCAAATTTGGGCTCAGCGGCTGAACTGCGCGACCAGCTCCACATGCGTCGACCAGAGAAACTGGCCGACCGGCCATAGCCGCTCCAGCCGGAAGCCGCCGTCAGCGAGCAGGCGCGCATCCCGTGCAAAACTGTTCGGGTTGCAGGAGACCATGACCACCCGCTCAACAGTCGAGCTCGCGAGCGCTGCGGATTGCGCCTCGGCACCCGCACGCGGCGGATCGACCACTACCGTCGCATAGCGCTTGAGTTCGCTGGGTTGCAGCGGCCGCCGGAACAGGTCCCGGTGCGCGGCCGTCACTGGCCTCTGGTGCGCGCGGGCAGCCCGCTCCAGTGCATCCAGCGCGGGCTTGGCGGCATCAATCGCCTCAATCGGTGCCAGGCGGCTCAAGGGCAGGCTGAAGGTGCCAAGCCCGGCAAACAGATCGGCAATCGGGCCGCGCTGTCCTGCTGCCGCCAAGGTCGCGGCGATCAGGGCGGCCTCTCCGTCCGCTGTCGCCTGCGTGAAGCTGGCAGGGGGCAACCGCACCGGCACGCCGTCAAAGTGCAGGATCGGCGACCGGCGCTCGGCAATGATATCGACGCCAAGCGGCCCCTCAATCGAAAGGCGCGCCAGGTCTTGCGCCTCGGCAAAGGCGGTCAGCGCCTCGATCTCCGGCAGCTTGTCGGCGGACAGATTGGTCAGCAGCAGGTCAACGCCGCTATCCGTCAGCGTCATCTGCACGCCGACCGCCTGGCTCTCGCGCATGCGCGGCGGCAGGAAACCGCGCACCGCATCCGCCACGTGATACAAGCGCGGGTGCAGCACCGGGCAGGCGCGGATGTCGACCAGCGTGTGGCTGCGCTCGGCATTGAACCCGATCCCGACCACCCCGCCTTTTTTGACGGCACGAAGGGAGGCCCGGCGGCGCGCACCGGGCGGCGAGAGATGCGCCGGCATGACTTCGCCCGTGGTCACCCCATGCTGATCGAGTGCTGCGACAATCCGCTCGGCGAGCCATGTGCGATAGAGCGGCTCGGCGATGTGCTGCAGCGTACAGCCGCCGCAGGCCCCGAAGTGCGGGCAGACCGGCTGCGCCCGGTTCGGCCCCGGCTCTATGGCTGCCACGCGCCCCGCCTCGTTCAGCAGCACGGTGTCGCCGGGCGCGCTT
>PNJM01000466.1 GCA_013821865.1 Rhodocyclaceae bacterium | reverse complement strand
TCGCCGTCTGCTGGCCCGCCCAGAGCGGCTGGCCTGTCTGGATGGTCAACAGGACGGCGGCCAGGTCAAACAGAAACGCGGCATCTGCGCCGCCTGGCTTTGCGCCCACGTTCAGCATGGCAGCGTACTGCCTGAGCGTCCACCAGGCACTCGCGGCTGCTTGCGCCTGCTCGGCGAGGGCTGCGGACTCCAGATTGGCGTTTCCGACGGCCGACTGGATGCGCAGGTACGTCAGCAGCGCCTCGCGATACAGGCGCAATTGCTCGGCCTGTCCATGTGCTGCAGCCAGAGCACGGGCGGTGTTCGGGCTGATGTCGAGCAGCTCATCGTTGCCTGGCCCAGGCCTTGAGCGCTTGATCTGCTGGACCAGATCAGCACGGCTGCGGCTGTCCCGCTTGACGCTCAGCTCTATCGGCAGCTGCTTGGGGTGCAGCTGCGCCGCATTGCTGAGGAGCGGATGGAGCAACCAGCGCTTGAGCTTCAGGTCCTCGACCACCACTTGCTCAAGCTGCGCCCGGGTTACACGGCCGCCGGCCCGCTGCAGTTCGATGGCCAGCACGGCCGCCCCCGCCTCACGAAGCAAGGCCAACTTCTGCTCTGAAACCGGATTGCTGACGACGACCTCGATCACGAGGTTGTCCAGCTCGAAGTCATCCGACTCGGCCCGCGCTCGGCACTGCAGGTCAGGCACCAGGCCGGCGAAGGCCTGCTCGCTTCGGACCTCTTCGAGCTTGAGCCATTCGGACGGCCGAGCGGTTTCCCAGAGCGCATCGAGCGACCTTTGCGCACGATCCCCCTCCTCGTCCCCAGGCTGGCCAACCGCAGGGACCTGAAGGCGCGCGCGCATCTCGATGATCTCTTTGACCAGCCGGTGCAGCATGGTCTCGCGGCGCTGCGCCGCGGGCAGCGCCGGATCGGCTGCCTCTCCATCGCTTTCCCTGTCCAGGCACTCAAAAGCGCGCTCGTAGGCCTGGCGCTGCGCCTGCTCGGAGAGCTCGGCATCGCACCAGTGGGCCTCCCAGCGAAGGCCATGCTCCGGCAGGAGGCGAAGCCTCGCCCGAATCTCCTCGGGCGACATGGACGCGACAGCCTCGACATCGTCCCCCAGGTCGATCGTGATCACGGCTCCGATGCCTTCGGCCGTCACTCCAGCACTGCCGCTGAGCCTCACCAGAATCCGGCGCCCATCGTCGAGCGTCAGCTCGGCATGCGCTCGGTCGCTCCATGTGA
>PNJM01000465.1 GCA_013821865.1 Rhodocyclaceae bacterium | reverse complement strand
TCCCCAGCCAGCTGGACAAGATCGCGCAGATCCGCCGCCGCATCGACTTGAGCGGCCGGGACATCATGCTGGAGGTCGACGGCGGCATCTCGCTGCAGACCATCGGCGATGCTGTCGCCGCCGGCGCAGACGTGCTGGTCGCCGGCACCGCCACATTTGCCGGTGGACCGGACCGCTACGCCGGCAACATCGCCGCCTTGCGCTCTGCGGCTGCGGTTCGCGCACCGGTGCCGGAACTCGCGACATGACCGTCCCGGTGCGCAAGGCCACTGCGGACACAATCCCGGCGGGGAACCGGCTCGTCCGCGTCGGCGGGGACCGGGGCTTGTCGCTGGTCGAGAAGGTGACCTGGCGGCTGCGCCAGATGCACTACCGCTCGTTCCTGCATGGCCTGCGCCTGCGCGGCCGTTTTCCGCTGAAATTGCTTGCTGCCCCTGCCGACCTCTGGATCGGCGAGCCGCTGATCGGCAAAGCACTGGCTGATGGCCGGTTCGATTTCATGGGGATCGCCATCAACACCAACGGCATCCGCTTCTCTGCGATCCACGCCCCGCTCGCCTGGCTGGAGTGGCTGCATGGTTTCCGCTGGCTGCGGGATGCCGCGACCGTCCTCGACCATCGGCGCGGGGCGACGATCATCGAGCCGCTGGTGCAGCGCTGGCTTGATGAATACGCCCGCTTCGACGAACTGGTGTGGCGACCGGACATCCTTGGCGAGCGGCTCATCAACTGGATGACCCATGCGCCCTATCTGCTCTCCTCCTCCGATCAGGTTTACCGCTCGGCTGTCTTGAACACGTTGGCCCGCAGCGGCCGGCATCTGGCCCAGACTGTCGAGAAAACTCCGAACGGGCTCGCGCGGGTCAAGGCGGCGGCCGGGTTGATCGTCAACGGCCTGCTGCTGCCAGGCGGTGAGCAGCGCCGCACTGTCGGTGAACGTGCACTGGCGCGGGGCCTCGCGGAGACTGTGCTGGCAGATGGCGGCACCATCGCGCGCTGCCCGAGCGAGCATCTGGAAATCGTCAAGCTGTTGCTGACCGTGCGGCAGGTCTACCGGGATCGCCAGGTCGAGCAGCCGGAGTCGCTGGTCAGCGCGCTGGACCGGATGATTCCGGCGCTGTTCGGGCAGGTACTCGGCGACGGCCTATTGAGCGCCGCGCATGGCGGTAGCCTTGGCAATGCGCAGGAGCTGGAGCGCATCCGGGCAACCTCCGACGTGGCGACGACACC
>PNJM01000464.1 GCA_013821865.1 Rhodocyclaceae bacterium | reverse complement strand
GCAAGGTGATCGAAACCGAGCTGCGCGCCTCGCGCACCCAGCTGGCCGAACTCTCCTCGCACCTGGAATCGGTCAAGGAGGAAGAGCGCGAGCGCATTGCCCGCGACATTCACGACGAGCTGGGCGGTACGCTGGTCGCCATCAAGATCGAAACTTCGCTGCTGGGTTCCAAGCTTCCCGGCGACCCGCTGCAGCTCAGGAAGCGGGTGCGCGCCATCGAGGGACTGATCGACGAGTCCATCAGCACCGCAGGCCGCGTCGCCCGCGAGCTGCGTCCCGGCATCCTCAAGGACTTCGGCCTGGCCGCGGCGATCGAGTGCCAGGCCGACGACTTCTCCCAGCGCACGGATGTGGCCTGCGACACTTCGCATATCAGCCACAACGTGGATCCGGACGAGAAGACCGCGCTGGCGCTGTTCCGCATTTTCCAGGAGGCGCTCACCAACGTCGCCAAGCATGCCCATGCGACGCGCGTGGAGATCAGCCTCGCCCGCGAGGGGAACTCCCTGAAACTGGAAATCGCCGACAACGGCCGCGGCATTTCCGCCGAAGACATGAACAAGCCGAAATCTTTCGGCCTCCGCGGCATTCGCGAGCGCATGAACGGCCTCGGCGGCTCGCTCGAAATCGGGCGCAACATTCCCGCCGGAGCCCGTATCGTCCTGCGCGTCCCGCCCAAGCCCGGCCCGGCACGGCGGCCAAACGCCGTGCCGCCGGCCGACCCCACCTGCTGACCGGAAACACTGCCATGGCATCTCCCATCCGCATCCTGATCGCCGACGACCACGCCATCGTCCGCCATGGCCTGAGGCAGATCCTCTCCGACTCCGAGGACATGATCGTCACGGGCGAAGCCAACGGCGGCGTGCAGGCACTGCAACTGGCGCGCGAGGGCGAATGGGACGTTTTCCTGCTGGACGTCTCCATGCCGGACAAGAACGGCATCGACACGCTCAAGCAGCTCAAGAAGGAATTCCCCAAGATGCCGGTGTTGATGCTCAGCATGCATCCGGAGGAGCATTACGCCATCCGGGCGCTGAAGGCCGGCGCCTCGGGCTACCTGACCAAGCAGAGCGCGCCCGAGCAACTCGTCACCGCCATCCGCCAGGTGGCCGGCGGCAAGAAGTACGTCAGCCCCTCCCTTGCCGAGGAACTGGCCAACGCCATCTCCGACGACAGCGACAAGGCGCCCCACGAGAAGCTCTCGGACCGGGAGTACCAGACGCTGTG
>PNJM01000463.1 GCA_013821865.1 Rhodocyclaceae bacterium | reverse complement strand
ACACGGCCGGCAACCTGCTGCTGGACAGCCTGGGCGGGCCGGCGGGGCTCACCCGGTTCGCCCGTGGACTGGGGGACGGGATCACCCGCCTCGACCGGTACGAGACGCTGCTGAACGAGGCCACGCCGGGCGATCCGCGCGATACGACCTCGCCCGAGGCCATGGCCCGCAACCTGCGCAAGCTGCTGCTCGGCCCGGCCCTCTCGCCCGAATCCCGGCGACGGCTGAGCCAGTGGATGGCCAGCAACACCACCGGCGACGCCCGCATCCGGCGCGGCATGCCCACGGGGTGGGTGGTCATGGACAAGACGGGGGCCGGCGAGAACGGCGCGAACAATGACGTGGCGGTGGTCTTGCCGCCCTCGGGCCAGCCGGCGATCGTGACCGTCTATTACGCGGAGTCCCAGGCCACCGGTGCGCAGCGCAACGTCGTCATCGCCGACGTCGCGCGTGTGGCCGCGCAGGCCCTCGCGGGCTGATCCGCCGCGTCAGGACGTGGGCGGGCGTTGGACCCGCATGGCGCCGGACCTGAGGTCCAGGACATAGGTGGCGTCGGCGGCAAGGCCTTTGAAGACCTTCACCTCGCCGGTCCCCAGCCGGACCTGCACGTCGCCGCGCCGCGCCTTGCCCAGGCCGAAGTGCGCCGCCAGTTCGCCGCCCGACTTGTAGGACTGGGCCGTGTGCAGCTGCCGGCTGCCCAGCAGCTTCTCGCCCCGCAACAGCTCCACCTGCGCCCCGATCAATGCGGCGTGGTCCACGCCCTCGAACCGCAGCCGCAGCCAGTGGTTGGCCTTCCCCCCATGCGCGCCGGTGTTCCAGTAGACGGTGTTCAACCGCCGGTCGGCCGGCAGCGGCGGCACCAGGGGCAGGTTGGGCGGATAGCTGTTGAAGGGGCTGTTGAGCAGGATCACGTCGAGCAGGCCGTCGTCGTTCAGGTCTCCCGTCTCCATGGCGATGGAGTTGCGGTCGATCCCCGAGACCTGGGTGGCCACCGGCTTGAACCCGCCGCGGCCATCGCCCAGGAACAGCACGTTGCGCAAAAGGCCCCACATGCCGTCGGCCTCGCGCCGGTCGGCCACCAGGATGTCCACGTCGCCGTCGTTGTCGAAGTCCTCCATCAGGGCGTCGGCGTGGTAGAACTGGTAGTCGCCGATGGTCATCTTGCTGCAGATCGACACCTGCAGCTGGTTGAATTTGCAGGCCATCTGGTCGAACTGGGTCTTCTCCGGC
>PNJM01000462.1 GCA_013821865.1 Rhodocyclaceae bacterium | reverse complement strand
CCGGCGTGCAGCGGAAACATGACAAGCACGATGCCATCCAACTCGCCCGCTTGTATCGGGCGGGGGAGCTCACGCCGGTGCGGATTCCGACGGAGGCCGAAGAGCGGGTCCGCGATGTGGTCCGTTGCCGCGAGACCTTCCAGCGCGAGATCCTCAAGTCGCGGCACTACATCCTGAAGTTCCTCGCCCGCCGTGGCTTCGTCTATCGGGACGGCAAGAACTGGAGCCCGAAGCACCTGGCGTGGCTCCGCGCCCTCGCCGCGGTCACCACCCCGCTCGCGGCGGAGGATGCGCTCGTGTTCGGCGAGTATCTCTCGCTGCTCGACTACAAGCTCGGCCGGCGCGACGAGCTGGATCGGCGCATCGAGGCGCTTGCCCTCACCCCCGCGCTGGCGACCGCAGTCGGCCGGCTCCAGTGTTTCCGCGGCCTGCAACGGCATGGCGCGATGGTGCTCGCCACGGAGATCGGTGACTGGCGGCGTTTTGCGCGACCCACTCAGCTCATGGCGTACCTTGGCCTGGTCTCGCGGGAAAACTCCACCGGGGAGCGCGAACGCAAAGGCGCGATCACCAAGGCCGGCAACAGCCACTGTCGGCACGTGCTGGTGCAAGCCGCGTGGAGCTACCGCCATCGCCCGCAGGTCGGCACGCACCTCAAGGGCCGCCAGCAGGGCCAGCCCCCTGCCGTGATCACGCACGCGTGGAAGGCCCAGCATCGGCTACACACGCTCTACCAGCGGCTGGCCTATCGGAAACAACCCTGCATTGCCGCAGTGGCGGTCGCGCGCGAGTTCGTCGGCTTTCTCTGGGCCGTCATGCGCGAGCTCGAACCAGCCAGCACCGTAGCAACCGTCGCATGAAACACGCAGGACGGAGGGCCGGACGGCAGCCTGTGGCACGATTGGGAGTATGCTCCGTTTCGTTATGCGGTACGCCGGTCAGCGCGACGGCGGAATCCCCGTGCCTAGAATGAGCTCGCTCCGGACGAATCCAATTCTTGCCGCGCTGCCCGGGCAACCAGGTAATCGGCGCATATCAGCAGGATTCATCGTCGAAGCCGCCACAGGCGCCTCCGCACTCCGTCCCCGCCTTTATACCCTTCGCTCCTCTGCACCATGACCTGACGCAACATCCCTTGACATCAGCCCAGTCATATCAACGAACGGCGTTCAGCTGCGCCGCATTCCAGCAGAGCCGCCGTGGGCGTAGCCCAGGGCGGCCATCAGTCAG
>PNJM01000461.1 GCA_013821865.1 Rhodocyclaceae bacterium | reverse complement strand
GCTCGACATCATCGAGAGCCGGATTGGCGAGGACATCAGCCTCGTCAGCCTCGCGCAGGAGGCGGGCATGTCGCCATCGTCCCTGACCCGCGCCTTTTCGAAGGCTTATGGTGCCACTCTGCATCAACACGTCCTGCGACGACGGATCGAGCGGGCCAAGACCCTGCTGGTCTCCACCGACGCAGCCGTCGCCGACATCGCCTACAGCACCGGTTTTTCCAGCCAGAGCCATCTCGCCACGGCGTTCAGGAAATTCACCGGCGTGACGCCGGGCGCCTACCGAAACGCGCGATAACAGGTAAGGCCGCCGCGCAAGGTTCAGGCCTGAATAGGGATTTCGCCTGCCGGTATCACGTCGAACTCTGCCGAGTTGCGCATCGCGGCCTCGGGGCCGGGCGGCGAATAGATGGCCAGGATGCGCACAGGCTCCCAACCCAGATTGAAGGTCGAGTGATAGGCGCCCTTGGGAATCGAGACGAGATCGCCGGTGCGGATGGTCCTCTCCTGCGGCTTGCCCTCCTCGAACTCGATCATCATGTGCGCCTCGCCGCCGATGACGAAGATCAGCTGCTCGGAATCGGGGTGGCTGTGGCGCGCATGCCCCTTGCCCGGTTGGAAATAGATCGAGACGGCGCTGACATTCGCCACGCCGTTCTGGGATGGATCGGCCAGAATTTTACCGGTGACCCAGTCGGCCATGATGGTTTCGACTTCCGCAGGGCTGACGGCGACCTTGTTGGCGATCATGGCTTTTATCCGGGTCGGTTGGAGGGTGGGCGGGTGGTTCACCCGGCGGCGCGCAGAAGCGCGTCGGCCGGGTCGAAGGCTGGAGGATGGGTGCCGAGCGGCACGACGGGACGCCCCCAGCGCGGCGGCGTCAGGCTCATCGCGGCCACGGGCGCGAGGTGTCGCAGGCTGCCGAAGGGCGTTAGCGTTTCGATGAAATAGGAATCGGGAATACTGAAATCCGGCCTAGCCTCGAGGGCGCGCGGGGACGCGAAATCGCGTAGCCAGACGCCGGTCTGGGCCAGCGAGACCCGAACCAGCCAGCTTCCGCCCTCGCTAGCGCGCCGGTTCAGCGCAACAATCGCCCCCAATGCACCGAGATAGCCGGTGACGTAGTCGCAGGCCGCGCCGCGCAGCAGCGCGGGCTTGCCGGTTTCCTCGCCCTGGATCGCGCAGAGGCCGGTGGCGGCCGCGGCCAACTGGTCCCAGCCCGGCCGCTCGACC
>PNJM01000460.1 GCA_013821865.1 Rhodocyclaceae bacterium | reverse complement strand
AGATTGACCTGGCGGCCATTCACGCGCACCCGGTCCTGCGGGCCGACGCGCTGACCGATGTGGGCCGGCTTGCCATTGACGCTGACCCGCCCCGCGACGATCCACTCCTCGATCTCTCGGCGCGAAGCAATCCCGACCTGCGCCAGCACCTTTTGCAGCTTCTGCGGTTCGGCACTCGGTTCGGGACGGGACGGCGCGCCGCGGCCCCGCCCGCCAGGGCGCGGCTTGCCCCCCTGCGCAGGCCGCTCCTCTTGTTTTCCCGCACGCGGGGCCGCGGCCGGCGCCGCCGGCGTGCCCTGGTCCGGCGGGCGGGGGCCGCGCCGCGAGCGCGCCTGCCCCGCCCCGTCTTTCTTCGTCGGCGGTCTGAAGGGGCTACGCTTGGGCTGCGTCGGCAAGATCCATTACCCGTTCGATTTCCGTGAGCGGCGGCAGCTCGGAGAGGCTGCGCAGGCGCAGGTCGTCGAGGAACCTCTTGGTCGTCGCATAGAGCGCCGGCCGGCCGGGTGCATCGCGATGGCCGACCGTATCGATCCAGCCGCGCGATTCCAGCGTCTTGAGAATATTGGGGGAGACCGCCACACCGCGGATGTCCTCGATGTCGCCGCGCGTCACCGGCTGACGGTAGGCAATGATGGCCAGCGTTTCCAGCACCGCGCGCGAGTATCTGGGCGGCTTCTCGTTCCGCAGGCGGTCGAGATAAGGCTGGTATTCCGGCTTGGTCTGGAAGCGCCAGCCGCCGGCCAACTGCACCAACTCGACGCCCCGGTTCGACCATTCGGTGCGCAGATCGTTGAGCAGCACGCGCCAGGTGTCGTCGTCGAAGCCCTCGTCGAAAAGCTTCTTCAGGTCGGCGAGCTGCAGCGGCTCGGCCGCGGCGAGCAGCGCGGTTTCCAGGATGCGCTTGTAATCTTCAGGCGTGTACGGGTGCGGCATCGTTCGGCTCTGCGGAATCGGCTAATTTTACATAGATCGGCGCGAAAATCTCGCGCTGGGTCACCTCGACGAGGCGCTCGCGCACCAGTTCCAGAACGGCGAGAAAGCTCACCACCAGCCCGGCCATGCCCAGCGTGAGATCGAACAACTGGGCGAACTCCAGGTAGGCATCGCCCTGCAGCTTGCGCAGGATGCCGCTCATGTGCTCGCGCACCGACAGTTCCTCGCGCCGCACCTTGTGATGCTGCATCACCTTGGCGTGCTTCATCAGCGCCAGCCAGGCCACCTGCAGGTCGT
>PNJM01000459.1 GCA_013821865.1 Rhodocyclaceae bacterium | reverse complement strand
TTTCTCGATGAAGAAGTCCTTCGGACTGGCGTAACCACGGGCGCGGCGCTGAATTTCCTCGCGCAGGCTGGCCGGCACACGGTCCAGTTCGAGGATGGCCTTGGGATGGATGCCGATCACGTTGTTGATGATGAATTCGATGCGCGCCAGGCCAACACCGGCGTTGGGGATGCCTTGGAACTCGAAGGCCAGTTCCGGGTTGCCGACGTTCATGGCGATCTTCACCGGCAGCCTGGGCAGATTGCCCAATTCCTGCGTCGTCACCTCGAAATCCAGGATGCCGCGATAAATGTAGCCGGTATCTCCCTCGGCGCAGGACACCGTAACCGGTTCGCCCTCGGTAAAAGCCGATGTGGCGCTGCCGCAGCCCACCACCGCGGGAATGCCCAGTTCGCGGGCGATGATTGCGGCATGGCAGGTGCGCCCGCCGCGATTGGTGACGATGGCGGCGGCGCGCTTCATGACGGGCTCCCAGTTCGGGTCGGTCATGTCGGTGACCAGAATGTCGCCCGGCTGCACCTTGGACATCTCCGAGGCGCTGGGGATGATGCGCACCGGCCCCGTGGCGATCTTCTGGCCGATGGCGCGGCCGGAGGTAAGCACCTTGGAGTGCTGTTTCAGGCGATAGCGGTGCAGCACCTGGTGGTTATCGCCCGCTTTCACCGTCTCGGGACGGGCCTGCAGGATATAGAGTTTGCCGTCGCTGCCGTCGCGGCCCCACTCGATGTCCATCGGCCGGCCATAGTGCTTCTCGATGGCCACGGCGTAACGCGCCAGTTCCAGCACGTCGGCATCGGACAGCGCGAAGCGGTTGCGGTCGGCCTCCGGCACGTCCACCATGCGGGTCGAGCGGCCGGCCTGCTTGGCGTCGGTGAACTCCATCTTGATCAGCTTGGAGCCGAGGTTGCGCCGGATGATGGCCGGGTGTCCTTCCGCCAGCTTCGGCTTGTGAACATAGAATTCGTCCGGATTCACCGCGCCCTGCACTACGGTTTCCCCCAGACCGTAGGAAGCGGTGACGAAGACCACATCGCGGAAGCCGGACTCGGTGTCGAGGGTGAAGATTACGCCGGCGGCACCGACGTCGCTGCGCACCATGCGCTGCACGCCGGCGGAGAGCGCCACCTCGGCATGGCGGAAATGCTTGTGCACTCGATAGGCGATGGCACGGTCGTTGTAGAGCGAGGCAAAGACATGCTTAACCGCGTGCAGGACGTTGTCCAGGCCGTG
>PNJM01000458.1 GCA_013821865.1 Rhodocyclaceae bacterium | reverse complement strand
CCCGTCGTCAGCGACCGTTCGCCACCTGTCGAATGGCCGACTCCTGCGCGAATTCCGGGACCGCGGACACCGTGTGGAAGGCCCGCCAGATGTGCCCGGACAGCAGGCGGCAGGCTTCGTCGACGTCGCGCGCAATGGCCGCCTTGAAAATCTGTTCGTGCTCTTCATGCACGTCCTGCGGCACCGGCCGGTTCAGCACCGAGATGCGGCGATAACGCTCGGACTGGCGGTAGAGGATGGCCAGGAAGTGGCGTATCCAGCGCGAGTTGCAGGCGCCGATCAGCGTTTCGTGGAACACCCGGTTGCGGTCTTCCCACTCGTTCACGCTGCCATCCAGGTCGCCGGCCAGCTTTTCCTCGGCCCGGGTGAGCAGGTGGAAGGCGCTGACCAGATTGCCTTCCCAGGCCTCGTCGCCATTCCCGATGCTCTGCCGCAGCGCCTCGCTCTCCAGCATGACCCGGGTGCGCGTGATGTCCTCGAGGTCGGCCAGCGAGATCGGCGCCACGCGGAAACCGCGCTGGCCCTGGGCGACCACCAGCGAGTCGCTCACCAGCAGCGCCAGCGCCTCGCGAAGCGTGCCGGCGCCGACCTCGTAGGCGTCCTTCAGATGTTCGACCCGCAGCTTGGCACCGGGGGCGTGACGGCCTTCGATGATGTCGCGTCGCAGCTGCCGGTAGGCGCCATCGACCAGGGTTTTCGGCTCGTAGGCCTCGCCGTTGGCCTGAAATTCGCCGGTAATCAACTGATCCATTTGATGTTTCCCTGAATGCCCCCACGGGTTGGGCGGGCATGCATGCATTCTAGTGCTGAACTTTCTCCGTGAAAAGCCAAAAATCTCGAGAAAAAACGTTGACGTCGAGATAATCGTTTTATATCGTTAAGTCCATCGAATATCGATGAGCATGAGGTCGCGATACAGCGGCCCCGCGGAGGAGACGACATGGACGTGGCAGCACGGCAATCGACAGTGGGCTGGGAGGCGGCATCGGCGGCGGTCAGCGCCGCGGTGGCGCACGCGGCGTCCGTGGGCGCCTGCGTTAACGCGGCGGTGGTCGATCGCGCCGGCCAGCTCGTGTCCTTCCTCCGCATGCCGGGCGCGCCGCTGCACTCGGTCGATATCGCGATCGACAAGGCCTATACCGCCGCCAGCTTCGGTCTGCCGACCGGCGACTGGGCGGCAGCCCTCTCTTCCCATTCCGACGCGGTCCGCCAGGGGCTGCCGCTGCGCCC
>PNJM01000457.1 GCA_013821865.1 Rhodocyclaceae bacterium | reverse complement strand
AGCAAACAAGGCGGTCGAGGTGGCACGTGGCGTCGGCGGCGTGAAATCCGTCAGGAACGACATGCGGATCAAGTGAGGAATGGCTGATCGCGAGCCGCTTCCGGATGTTGCGTCCGGGAGCGGCCGTGCGGGGGCATTCTTCAGTAATGCCACTGCTCGATCCCCCAGGTGGTCCCGCTGAACGCATCGATGAGATAAACCTACGCCATCATGCCGCCAATGTGGCGCAGCACCACGCCCTCCGTCCGCATGCTGACAGTGGCCGTGCGCCTGTTCGGCTTTCTCGGCCTGTTCGGCCTTCTCGGCTTGGCCGGCTGCAGCAGCCTGCCCACCATCGTGCCCGACCTGGCGCGACGCGCGGGCCCTCCTGTGCAGCTGGAAGGGGCGCGCGGCCCGCTGTCGGCGGCGCAGAGCAAGGCGATCCTCGAAGCCCTGCGCAGCCGCGGCCAGGACACCGAAATCTTCGACCGCCACTTGGCGATCGAGGAGGCCATCGTCGGCAGCCCGCTGACCACCGGGAATCGGGTGTTGTTGCTCCAGGACGGCCCGGCCACCTACCGGGCGATGCTGGCAGCCATCCTGGCAGCCGAGGACCACATCAACCTGGAAACCTACATCCTGGATGACGACGAAGTCGGCCAGCGCTTCGCACAGGCACTGATCGACAAGCAGCGGCAAGGCGTCCAGGTCAATCTCATCCGTGACAGCGCAGGCACCTTCGGCACGCCGGCCGCCTTCTTCCAGCGACTGGCCGACAGCGGCATCAAGGTGCTCGAATTCAACCCCATCAACCCCTTGGTGGCGCGCAAGGAATGGGAGCTGAATCAGCGTGACCACCGCAAGCTGCTGATCGTCGACGGACGCACAGCGTTTCTGGGTGGGATCAACATCAGCAGCGTGTACTCCGGCGGCTCGTTCAGCCAGCGTTCGCGCGCCCGGCCCGACGGCAACCCGGCGTGGCGCGACACCGATCTGCAACTGGAAGGGCCGGTGGTGGCCGAGTTCCAGAAGCTGTTCCTCGCGACCTGGGAAACGCAGAAGGGCGAGCCGCTGACGGCGAAGAATTACTTCCCGCGACTTGAGAGCGCCGGCCGGCAGGTCGTGCGGGCGATCGGCAGTTCTCCCGACGAGCCCTACAGTCTGATCTATGCCACGCTGCTCTCGGCCATCGGCAGCGCCGAGACCAGCGTGTACCTGACCAACGCCTACTTCGCCCCCGACCCGCAACTGC
>PNJM01000456.1 GCA_013821865.1 Rhodocyclaceae bacterium | reverse complement strand
GGAATCGCCGGCGTCGATATCGACGCCTGCATCGCGGTAGGTCAGGGAATTGGGAGCCAAGTTGTATTCTCGCGTTGTGGGGGCTAAAGTAGCGCGTTTTCGCCGGGCAGCCGGCGAAAACGTCTTGATAGAACGCGAATTTTACCCGAATCCATGATCGCCAACCGCATGCAGACCGCCGCCCGGATCGGAACGGAGCCGGCCGGCGCCGCGCTGCCATGCGCCTGTCCCATGAACACTTTCCACCAGAGTGGTTGATGCGGCAGGAATTCAATCGGCAATTGCTGCTCGACATCCGCCCCGAGCAGCGCCCCACTCTGGACAGCTTCGTCGCCGGCGCCAACGCCGAGCTGCTGGCGCGGTTGCGCGCGCTGTCCCAGCCCAAGGCTTTCGATGCCGTCTATCTGTGGGGGCCGGCCGGCTCCGGCCGCACGCACCTGCTGCGGGCAACGCACGCGGCGGCCGATGCGGCGCACCGGCGGGCGGTCTATGTGGCCGGCGGGGAGGCCGGCGCCGAATTGCCCTGCCCGCCGGGCGGCCTGCTCGTGGTGGACGATGCGGACAGGCTGGACGGGACCGCGCAGATCGCCCTTTTCCGCGTCTTCAACACGGCGCGGCTGGCCGGCCTGGCGCTGCTCATGAGCGGCAGCGCCCCCCCGCTGCAGCTGGCACTGCGCGAGGACCTGCGCACGCGCATCGGCAGCGCGCTGGTCTACGAACTGAAGCCCCTGTCCGACGAGGACAAGGCGGCGACGCTGAAGAACCATGCCGCGCAGCGCGGCATGCGTGTCGATGACGAGCTGATCGCCTACCTGCTGCGCCACGCACCGCGCGACCTGCCGATGCTTATGGCAGTGCTCGACGCACTCGATCGCGTTTCGCTGGAGCGCAAGCGGCCGGTGACGCTGCCGCTGCTGCGCGAAGTGCTGCAATCCCTGTCACCCTTGCAAGAACCTTGAAGATGGATCTCGTTCTGTTCGATCTCGACAATACCCTGCTGGCCGGCGACTCCGACTTCGAGTGGGCGCAATACCTGATTTCCCGCGGCGTGCTCGACCGCGAAGTCTACGAGGCGCGCAATGTGGCGTTCTACGAGCAGTACAAGGCCGGCACGCTGGACATCCACGAGTTCCTCGATTTCCAGCTGAAGCCGCTTTCGCGCCACCCGCGCCGCGAACTCGACGCCTGGCACGCCGAGTTCATGGCCACACGCATCCGGCCGATCGCCGGCGACAAGGCGCGCGCGCTGGTCCGCCGCCA
>PNJM01000455.1 GCA_013821865.1 Rhodocyclaceae bacterium | reverse complement strand
CATGCGCCGGCTTCCGGCGCTGGGCGAAGGCGATGGCCAGCGTCTCGCACAGCCCCTTGATGCCCTCCTCCGCCACCTGCGAGAAAGGGGTGCCGGCCTTGTTGTTGATGAGCTGCACCACGCCGAGCAGTTCGCCGCTGTGGGCATCGACGGCCGGCGCCACCAGCATCTGCTTGGTGCGGTAGCCGGTGCGCTTGTCCACCTCCTGCAGGAAGCACAGGCTCGGCGTGTGCGACTTCAGTTCCGCCTCATCGTAGACGTCGTGGATGTTGACGATGTTCTTCGAGAGTGCGACGAAGCCGGCGATGCTCTGGTCGGCGATGGGAAGCTTGAGGTCCTTGAAGGAGTTGAGGCCGGTCTTGATCTTCGAGACGATCGAGGACTTGTCCTCGCTGACGGCGTAGATGGTCAGGCGGTCGGCGTTGAACAGGGTGCAGATGTCTTGCGACAGCTCGAGCATGATCTCGTCGATGTGCGCCGTCGCATGGATCCTGTTGGTGACCGCCTGCAGGTTCTTGAAGAACGCCAGGCGGCTGCCGACGTCGCCCAGGCCTCCCGCATCATGCGGCGTACCGGGAACAGCACTCATGGCAAGCTACCCCTCTGAGCCATAGGGATTTCCGTTGGTCATAGCTCGAAAACCTGGTTGTTCTGCAGCATGCGCGGCTTGTACTCGCCGACGCACTCCTCGATTTCCTGCATGGTCAGCTCGATCTGGCCGGGCTTGAGGTGCGTGATGTAGATCTCGGCCTCGCGCTGCAGCTTGAGCAGCTCCTCCTGGAGCATGGCCGGGCAGAGGTGCTTGGAGACGACGGCGAGCTGCCTCTCGCGGTTGGAAAAGGCCGTCTCGATGATCAGGTAGCGCAGGTTGCGTATCTTGTTGACGGCCTTCCACAGCGCGTCGCACACCGTCGTGTCGCCGCTGAAGACCAGGCTGCCCTCGCCCGAGTCGATCCGGTAGCCGACCGCCGGCACCGTATGATTCGCCGGCAGCGCGGTGATGCCGCGGCCTTCGATGGCCGTCGCCTGCCCTTCCCTGATCGTTGCGTAGCGCAGGAACGGCCTGTCGCGGTCGGGAATCTCGCTGAAGTCCGGCCAGATCGCCCAGTTGAAGATGTGCGCCTGGATGATTTCCAGCGTCGCCCGGGTCGCATGCACGGTCAGCGGCTTGTTGCGCATGTCGCCGACCGTATCGACGATGAAGGGCAGGCAGGCGACGTGGTCGAGGTGGGAATGGGAGAGAAAGACGTGGTCGATCAG
>PNJM01000454.1 GCA_013821865.1 Rhodocyclaceae bacterium | reverse complement strand
AGCCTGCCGTTCGTGGACAAGGCCAACATCGGGCTCGAAGGGCATTCCATGGGCGGCGGGCCGATCCTGGCCGCCGCCGCCGAGCAGCCGGACGGCTACCGGTCCATCGTCCTGGAGGGCTCCACGCCCGGCCTGCTGGGGGCCAAGGCGCCGGCCGATCCGAAGAACCTCGCCGTCGTCTTCGGCCAGTACGACGAGTTCGCCGGCCTCATGTGGGGCGTGCCCAAGGGCTCGGAGATCGGCGAGTCCAGGAAGCTGCAGACCCTCTTCGGCGTCACCGCCCCGGTCATGGAGGGCCGCATCTACGGCGACGTCGCCAAGGGCACGGCGCGCGTGCTCTACAATCCCCCGATCACCCACCCCTGGGAGCACTTCTCCGGCTCCGGCGTCGGACGCGCCGTCGACTGGTTCGAGGCGACGTTGAGGCCGGGGCAGACGCCCTCGCTCCCCGGGCAGGTCTGGATCTGGAAGGTGGTCGGCACGCTGGTCGCCTTCATCGGCATGGTCGGCCTGATCCTGGCCACCTTCGACCTGCTGCTGGGCAGCCGGTTCTTCGCCGACCTGAACCATCCCGCGGAGCCCGTCGCCGAACGCCGGGACCGGCGCTGGTGGACCTCGCTGGTCCTCACCGCGGCCCTGCCGGCGCTGACCTACTTCCCCCTGATGAAGGTGGGGCAGCTCTTCTTCCCGATGGCGGTCTTCCCGCAGTGGGTCCAGAACCAGCTCCTGGTCTGGGCGCTGGGCACGGCGGTGCTCACCCTGATGATCGGCCTCGTGATCCGGCGCAAGGCGACCTTCACCAACCGCTGGGGCGTGGCGATCGCGGCCACCGTCGTGACCATGGCGGTGGCCTACGGCTCCCTGGCCCTGGTGGATCACCTGTTCAAGGTGGACTACCGGTTCTGGGTGCTGGGGCTGAAGCCGCTGGACGGCGTGCGGGCCATGCAGCTTCCGGGTTATCTGATCCTCTGGAGCGTCTTCTTCCTCGTCGCCATGCGCGCCTTCACCGCCGCCATCCCGGTAAAGGGCGAGGGGCTCGTGGCCGCCCTCGGCTGGGGCAAGACCGCCATGGTCCTCGGGTTCCTGGTTCTGGTGGTGTGGGAGTACGCAACGCTCTTCGCCACCGGCCTGCTGGCCACGCCGACCGAGCCGCTGAACGTCATCGTGGCGATCCAGTTCGTGCCGCTGCTGGCCATCGTCGGCGTCATCGGCGCCTGGACCTACCGGCGGACGAACTCCTACGTCCCGGGCGCCCTGATC
>PNJM01000453.1 GCA_013821865.1 Rhodocyclaceae bacterium | reverse complement strand
CGCGGGTTTCCGAGAAGCACGCCAATTTCATCGTGAATCCGGAAGGGCGGGCGAGCGCGACGGATATCGAGATGCTGATCGAACAAGTGCAGGCAACGGTGCGCAAGAAGTTCGGCATCGATCTGGTGCGCGAGGTGCGGATAGTTGGAGAGCGAGCGAGGAGCGAGGCGTGAGAAGTGAGGCGTTCGGCAAGGTTGCGGTGCTGATGGGCGGATCCTCCGCCGAGCGGGAGATTTCGTTCATGTCCGGCAAGGCCGTGCTGGCGGCGTTGCTGAAGAGCGGCGTCGATGCCCACGCCTTCGATCCGGCCGAGCGGCCGCTGTGGATGCTCAAGGAGGATGGCTTCCAGCGCGTCTTCATCGCCTTGCACGGGCGCGGCGGCGAGGACGGCACGGTGCAGGGCGCGCTGGAGATCCTCGGCATCCCCTACACGGGCAGCGGCGTCATGGCCTCGGCGCTTTCCATGGACAAGTGGCGCACCAAGATGGTGTGGCTGGCCAATGGCCTGCCGACGCCGCGCTACCACATGCTGAGGGCCGGCAGCGACTGGAACGCGGTGGCCGGGGAACTGGGCCTGCCCGTCTTCGTCAAGCCGGCGCGTGAAGGCTCCAGCGTCGGCGCGACCAAGGTGGAGCGCGCGGCGGATCTGCGCGCGGCCTGGGAGGAGGCCGTCAAGCACGATCCGCTGGTGCTGGCCGAGCAGTTCGTCGAGGGCGAGGAACTGACCGCGGCCTTCCTCGGCGATCAGGCGCTGCCGCTGGTGCGCATCGTCGCGCCGGGCGGCAACTACGACTGGCAGAACAAGTATTTCAGCGACGAGACGCAGTACTACTGTCCGAGCGGCCTGCCGGAGTCGGCCGAGGAGACCCTCCAGGAACTGGTCATGGATTGCGCCCGCCTGCTCGGTTGCCGCGGCTGGGGCCGCGCCGACCTGATCCTGGGCAGGGAGGGCAAGCCGTATCTGCTGGAGATGAACACCTCGCCCGGCATGACCGGGCATTCGCTGGTGCCGATGGCGGCGCGTGCCGTGGGCATCGGCTTCGAGGACCTGTGCCTGAGGATTCTGGAGCAGGCGCAGCTTGGCTAAACGTAAAGGAAACGATTCCGGTGGTTTCTGGGACAGGCCGCAACTGATGAACCTGCTTTCCGATCTCCTGCTCTTCGCTTCGGCCGCGGCGCTCGGCTATGCGGCGGTACTGGGCATGGCCCGCCTGCCGTTTTTCCCGCTGCGCGAGGTGGTGGTGACGAGCCGGCTGCAGG
>PNJM01000452.1 GCA_013821865.1 Rhodocyclaceae bacterium | reverse complement strand
GCTGGTTTCCGATGCTGGCGCTCGGATTTGCAGCCCTGACGCTGGTCACGGCGGCGAGCCGGGCCATTCTGGCGTGGACAACGCTGCGATAGGCTCGGCATCAGGCCGATCTCGCCTTTCTGCGTGGTATGTTCACGCAAGTTCGAGCGACAGGACCGTGCGCCCCTCAATGGCCGTTTCCACCGATTTCTTCCCGCCAGGACACGAGGCCTCGACCTCGGTCGCCGGACCCTCCGGCGTGCTGCCGCGTCAGGATATCCGCAAGCTGGTCGCGCGCCGGATGATCTGGTCGCGCGCAGGCGACATTCTCGATGCGCAGTTCCAGCCGGCGAGCCTTGATCTGCGCCTGGGCGGCAAGGCGTATCGCGTGCGCGCCAGCTTTCTGCCGGGTCCCGGAAAGAGCGTCGAGCAGGCCCTTGCCGATCTGACGCAGGACACGGTCTCGCTGGACGGGGACGGCGCCATTCTCGAGCGCAACTGCGTCTACGTCGTCGAACTGGTCGAGGCGCTGGATCAGCTTCCCGAGACCATATCGGCCTTCGCGAACCCCAAGAGTTCGACGGGCCGCCTCGATGTCTTCACGCGACTGATCGCGGACAGGGCGGAGGTTTTCGACACGGTGCCCGGCGGCTATTCCGGCAAACTCTATGCGGAGATTTCCCCGTCCAGCTTCCCGATCCGCGTCCGGCGCGGCAGCCGGCTGAACCAGCTCCGCTTTCGCCGGCGAAATCCGGCCCAGGACGAGGCGGCCGGCTTTCGCGTCTCCGACCGCGATCTGCGCCTTATCCATGAGCAGACGCCACTCGTGGATGGGCCGGCGACGATCCGCAACGGGCTTGTCTTCCGTATCCATCTCGCCGGCGCGCATGACGGCGAGGTGATCGGTTTCCAGGCGCAGCGCTTCACCGACGTGATTGACATCGACAAGGTCGCCGGCTACGCGATCGACGATTTCTGGATTCCCATCCCCGCCAGGCTCAACCGCCGGCTGATCCTCGATCCGCACCAGTTCTACATCCTGGCCTCGAAAGAGAAGCTGCATATTCCCGCCACCATGGCGGCCGAGATGGCGCCGATTGACCCGACCATGGGCGAGTTTCGCGTCCATTACGCCGGGTTCTTCGACCCCGGTTTCGGTGTCGGGGCCGATGGCGCTCCCGGCAGCCGCGGCGTGCTCGAAGTGCGCAGCCACGAGGTGCCCTTCGTGCTGGAGGACGGGCAGGTCGTCGGCCGGCTTGCCTTCGAGCGCATGGCCGCCGT
>PNJM01000451.1 GCA_013821865.1 Rhodocyclaceae bacterium | reverse complement strand
CCATCTTCCAGGACCTCGACGAGGGGGAGCTCGCCCGCGTCTCGGAGGTCTGCCGCGTGCAGGACTTCGTCTCCGGTGAGTACGTCTTCAAGGAAGGCGAACCCGGAAACCGGCTCTACCTCGTCATCGAAGGCGAGGTGCGGATCAGCCGCATGATCCCCGGCAGCGGCGAGGAGGCCCTGGCCGTGCTCAAGAAGGGGGCGCTGTTCGGCGAGATGGCGGTGTTCGACCGCAGCGAACGTTCCACGGACGCCATCTCGACCGGCGGGTGCCGGCTGCTCTCGATCTCGCGCAGTGATTTCGAACTGCTACTCGACTTCAACCGCGAACTGGCCTACAAGGTGCTCTGGTCGTGCACGCGGCTGCTGTCATCGCGGCTGCGGGCGACGAATGACAGTCTGAGAAGCTTTCTCGCCATGAGCATGTTTTAACTGCAGACAAACAACAGAGAAACAACAGAGAAACAACAGAGAAACAACAGAGAGACAACAGAGGGCGGGCCTGGCGGGCTCGCCCTTCTGGCATTCGGCGCGGCATTCTGTTGTCGTCCGTCTGATTCTGTGGTACTCTGAGTCACCGCTCTTCTGATCCTCCCTTGCCCGGGCCGGCATCCCTCCCGCATGCTCGTCTCCGTTCCCCCGCTGATGACGCACGACGCGGCCGACTTCCGCGGCGTGCCGTCGTCGCTGTTGCGGGACCAGGCCTCACTGTCGGGACTGTTGATCGCCGCCTCGGGCGCCGCCGGTCTTACCACCGTCGAACCGCCCATCATGCGCTTGCTGCCGCGGGGCGGGCTGGTGATCGTCCTGCTGCTGGACATCGGCCATGTCGCGCTGCACACCGTGCCGGATGAGGGGGTGCTTGCCGTGGACCTGATGGTGAGCGCCCAGAAGGACGCACGCAAGGCAATTGACGTTGTGACGAGACGCCTGAACCTGCGGGCGGTCCGCGCGACGCACAGCGACCGCGGCTAGCGCGCACCGGTCGGCGAACGGCGTGACCCTTCCGGAGTGGAGTCTCTCCGCCGTGCTCGGCGCCGGTGCAGCCGCCGTGGTCGGATGGAACCTTGCGCTCGGCGCGCGCCTGTCCACGCTCCCTGCGCTCGGACGCTCCCACCGCGTGCTGTCGGGACTCGGCGCGTTCTTCTTCCTTCCAGCGCTCGTCATCGCATGGCTTGCCCCCAGCGCGCCCGGCGCGCGGGTGCTTGGTCCGCTGGTGTGGCTGTGGCCGATGGTGACGGCGGGCCTTGCGGTGCAGGCG
>PNJM01000450.1 GCA_013821865.1 Rhodocyclaceae bacterium | reverse complement strand
CCCGGGAACGCCAGCGAACCGAACGGCAGGTCGCCGCTGAGGGCGAAGACCAGGAGGCCCGCCAGGACGAACAGGGCTCCGGCGATGTGGTCGGCGCGAAGGGTCATGGATTGTCTCGTATTCCCTACTTGTTTGCCGACGCGATCATATCACCGTCATGGCCGGGCTCGTCCGGACAGGGCCGGCCATCCACGTCTTCCTTGGCGATTAGGTCCGATGAGACGTGGATACCCGGCACAAGGCTTGTGCTTGGGCCGGCCGAAGGCCGGTGCCGGGTGCCGGGCATGACGAAATTTTACACGCCTTGTCCGGCCGTCCGCCTGTCGGTTAGCCCTGGATCTTGCCGATGGTGGCGACCGCTTCCTCGACCCGCTTGGCGTCCTGGTCCCAGAATTTCTGGAAGTCGGGTCCGTCCAGATAGGCATGCTCGTCGCCGACATTCTTCATCGCGGTCTTGAACTTCTCGTCGTTGGCGGCGGTCTTGGCGTCGGCGCGCAGCTTCTGCACGATCGCGTCAGGCGTGCCCTTGGGGGCGAACAGGCCGACCCACAGGTAGAATTCCACGTCCAACCCCTGCTCCTTGAAGGTCGGCACGTCGGGCAGCGATTCCGCCCGCTTGGCCGAGTAGGAGGCGAGCGCGCGCAGCTTGCCGGACTTGATATGGGCGTTCGCCGCCGCGATCGAGGAGGCCAGCACCTGCGCGTTGTTGCCCAGGATGGCGGTGAGCGCCGGGCCGCCGCCGGCGGTCGGCAGATGCCGCATCTGGATGCCGGCCGCCTTGGCGAACAGCACGGTCGGCAGGTGCAGCGCCCCGTACAGCCCGGACGAGGAGAAGATCACTTGGTTGGGGCGCGCCTTGGCGTCGTCGATCAGGTCCTTGAGGGTCTTGTAGGGGGTGGCCTCATTGACCACCAGCACCATCGGCCCGGCGGTGAAGCGGGCGATCGGGATGAAGTCGGCGCGGGTGAATTTCGGCTTGCGGTCGAACAGCTTGTCGACCGCCTCGAAGCCCGAGATCGAGACGATATGGACCAGCAGCGTGTAGCCGTCCGGCTTGGCGTTGGCGGCGTATTGGCCGCCCACCTGGCCGGCGGCGCCGGCCTTGGTCTCCATCACCACCGGCTGCTTGACGACGGTCTCCAATACGCTCGCGAATGGCCGGCCCACCACGTCGGCGGCACCGCCCGGCGGAAACGGATTGATCAAGGTGATGGCCTTCGACGGATAAGCGTCCTGGGCGAAGCCCGGCCTGGCGCCCAAGAGCGCGGCGCTCGCGCCCGCCCCGATGAC
>PNJM01000449.1 GCA_013821865.1 Rhodocyclaceae bacterium | reverse complement strand
CTTTCATCGACGATCTCCATGCTCGACCGCCTGATTACCGAACTTGATCGCGCTCTGCGCACACTGGCCGCGCCTGCGCGCACCGGACGGCCGCTGCCCGGCGGTGAGCTACCGGAGGCCGAACTCGACGAGACGCAGCGCAGTCAGGTCGGCGCACTGATGCGCATCAACCACGTCGGTGAGATCTGCGCCCAGGCCCTCTACCAGGGGCAGGCCCTGACCTGCCGTGAGCCCGCCGTGCGCGACGCCCTGCGCCGTGCGGCTGTCGAGGAAACCGAGCACCTGAGCTGGACAGCTTCGCGCATGGCCGAACTGGGCAGCCGTCCCAGCCTGCTCAACCCCCTGTGGTACGGCGGCGCGCTGATGATGGGGGTTGCGGCCGGGCTGGTCGGCGACAAGTGGAATCTGGGCTTCCTTGCCGAAACCGAGAAGCAGGTCGAAGCACACCTGCAGGGGCACCTTGACCGCCTGCCGCCGGCCGACCAGAAATCCTGGCGGATACTGGAACAGATGCGCCAGGACGAGCGCGAACACGCGCACACGGCCGAGCGGCTCGGCGCTGCGCAACTCCCGGCGCCCGTCCGACTCGCGATGCGGGCCGCCTCCCGGGTCATGACCAGCGTCGCCTATTACGTCTGAGCGAGGGGCGTCAGGCGCCGGTTTCGATGATCTCCCACGTGTGTTCCATCTTCGCGGTCTTGCCGATCATGATGGACGCGGAGCAGTACTTCTCGGCCGAGAGGTGAATCGCGCGCTCGACCACCTCGGGTTTCAGGCCGCGACCACTGATCTTGAAATGAAAGCCGATGCGGGTGAATACCTTGGGGTCTTCGCTCGCGCGATCCGCCGTCAGAGTAACTTCGCAACCGGTGACCTGCTGGCGGCTCTTCTTCAGGATGAGCATGACGTCGAATGCAGTGCAGCCGCCGGTGCCCGCCAGCAGCAGTTCCATCGGGCGCGCCGCCAGGTTGCGGCCGCCTGCTTCGGGTGCGCCATCCATATTGATCATGTGTCCCGAGCCGGTCTCGGCCAGGAAGCTCATGTTGTCCACCCACTTCACCACACAGTCCATTACGCACTCCCTTCAGTGATGCGCGATTGTAATCAGGTGTCGGCCGGCGCGCGGCCCATGGGGATTGGTGCGCTGCGGTAGCCCGTTTGCGGGCGACGGTGTGGTGAGCGGTGTTCCTGACTTGGGTTCTGATTGATGGCCGCAGGTATCTCTTTTATCCACATGATTTGAATGGTTGTTTGTGTGGCAGGCGTTGGCGGGTGGTGCGGAAATGGCAG
>PNJM01000448.1 GCA_013821865.1 Rhodocyclaceae bacterium | reverse complement strand
CATCACATACCTCGGCAACGCACGCCACCAAATGCACCCGCATCAGGCTGCCGCCCAGGGGATCGCGCGCACCTTCCAGAACATCGCGCTGTTCAAGGGCATGACCGTTCTCGACAACCTGATGACCGGGCGCAACCTGAAGATGAAGTGCAACTTTCTGCAGCAGGCGCTGTATTGGGGAGCGGCGCAGCGCGAGGAACTCGAGCATCGCAGGAAGGTTGAGGAAATCGTCGACTTCCTGGAGATCGAGCACATCCGCAAGACGCCGGTGGGGCGGTTGCCCTACGGCCTGCAGAAGCGCGTCGAACTGGGGCGCGCGCTCGCCGCGGAGCCGACGCTGCTGCTGCTGGACGAACCGATGGCCGGCATGAACGTCGAAGAAAAGCAGGACATGTGCCGCTTCATCCTGGACATCGTCGACCAGTTCGGCACGACGATTCTCCTCATCGAGCACGACATGGGCGTGGTCATGGACATCTCCGACTTCGTCGTCGTGCTGGACCACGGCATGAGAATTGCGGAAGGCACGCCCGACGAGGTTCGCTCCGATCCGACGGTCATCCGTGCCTATCTGGGCACGGCGCACTGAGCGCGCGGAAAAAGGTAAACGACATGCAATTCTTCTTCGAAGTCCTCATCGGCGGTTTGCTCAGCGGCGTGATGTATTCCCTGGTCGCGCTCGGTTTTGTCCTCATCTACAAGGCTTCGGGCGTGTTCAACTTCGCCCAGGGTGCCATGGTGTTCTTCGCCGCGCTCACCTTCGTCGGCATCATGGAAATGGGCGTGCCCTTCGGCTTTGCGCTGATACTCGCCTTCGGCGCGATGGTCCTGCTGGCCATCGCAACCGAGCGCGTGGTGCTGCGGCCCCTGGTCAACCAGCCGCAGATCACGTTGTTCATGGCCACCATCGGCCTCACCTTCCTGGTCGAAGGACTGGCCCAGGGCATGTGGGGTGCCAGCGTGCGCGGCCTGGAAATCCCCGGCATCCAGGACGAGCCGCTGCAGTGGATGATGGAGGCCACCGGCATCGGCGTTTCCAAGTTCGATCTGTTCGCCGCCGGGGTCTCGGCGGTCCTGGTGATCGTGCTGGCCATCTTCTTCAACAAGACGCGCGTCGGCCGCGCCTTGCGCGCGGTGGCCGACGATCACCAGGCGGCGCTGGCCATCGGCATTCCGCTGCAGGATATCTGGCGCATCGTCTGGGCCGTGGCCGGCCTCGTTGCGCTGGTGGCGGGTGTCATGTGGGGTGCGCGCAACGGCGTCCAGTTCGCCCTGACCTTCGTCGCTCTC
>PNJM01000447.1 GCA_013821865.1 Rhodocyclaceae bacterium | reverse complement strand
CCTGCATCCTGCCGTACTCGGCCAAGAACTGGTTCGACTTCTTCGATTTTGTCGGCCGAGCGGACTGGAAGGAGCTCTACCGCGATCCCGCTAGGCGGGCCGCGGCCATCGAGACGCTCTACGCGATGATCCGCGAGGAGGCGCCCCGTCTCACCAACGCCGAATGGCTGGCCTTCTGTGACGGCGCCGACATTCCATGCATGCCGGTCATCAACGTGGAGGACCTAGCCGATGACCTGCACGTACAGGCCGTCGGCCTGATGCCTGTGGTCGAGCACCCGACCGAGGGGCCGTACTACAGCGTTCGGCAACCCATTCGGTTCAGCCAAGCGCCCTACCGGCTGCGCTATCACGCCCCGGCTCTCGGTCAGCATACCGAGGAAGTCCTCCGCGAAGTCGGTCTGACGCCGTCAACCTGAGGGGGGCCTTATGGCCGCGATTTCCATCGAACCGGGCGACGGCGAGGCGCCGCTGCCGTCCGTGGCCGATCAGACCGACGCCGCAGGAGCCGGCGCCAAGCCCGTCGGCCGTCAGTGGCTGATGGCCTGGATGCTCATGGCGGTGCTGACCCTGAACATCCTGGACCGCCAGGTGATCAACGTTCTCGGCAACGAGATCGGCAAGGACCTCAATCTCACGGATTCGCAACTCGGCCTGGTCGGCGGCCTGGCGTTTTCGATGGTCTATTTCGTCTTCGGCTTTCCCTGGGGCTGGATCGCCGACAGGCCGAAAGTAAGCCGCGTCTGGGTGATCTCAGCGTCCTTGACCATCTGGTCCACCATGACCGCGCTCTGCGGAGCCGCCTCAGGCTATGGCTACCTGCTGCTGGCGCGCATGGGCGTGGCGGCCGGTGAGGCGGGCTGTGGCCCGGCGGCCCATTCGCTGATCGCCGAGTCCGCGCCGAAGGCCAAGCTCGCCCAGGCGTTGGCGATCTTCGGACTCGGCATCCCCATCGGGGCCTTCCTCGGCAAGTCGATCGGCGGCGTGCTGAGCGACCTCTTCGGGTGGCGCAGCGCCTTCTTCCTCGTCGGAACGCCCGGTGTGCTGCTGGCGATCGGCCTGCTGTTCATCCTGCGCGATCCCCGCCATCAGGATCGCGCCCGCGCCGCGTCCTTCCCGAGGCCCGGCGTTCTGCAGGCCGCGCGGGAGGTCCTGCGGTCGCGCACCATCATCTACCTGATGCTAGGCAGCACCGTCATGGGTGCCCTGGTCTCGGTGGGCAGCTTCTGGGGCATGATGCACTTCCAGCGAAACCTCGGCATGACAGCGGGCCAGGCTGGCCTATGGCTG
>PNJM01000446.1 GCA_013821865.1 Rhodocyclaceae bacterium | reverse complement strand
GCCGCCCCAGGATCTCTTGCGCCGCGCCGATATCGACAACCAGAAGGCCAGGGGCCACTGCATCGGCCTTGACGAGTGGCGGCAAGTTATGGGCCCCGTCCGTACGCGGCTGTTCTCCTTCCAGCGCGCCGAGCTCGGTCAATGTTTCGGATGCGGCGAGCGTCCGCCCCGGCGCTTGCAGAAAGTCTTCGAGATCGGCGCCTGTTGCGAGGCCGGCGACGGGCGATCCCTTGGACACCGTCAACGGCTCGACACCGATCAGCCGGTACGAAGCGCCACCGATCCGCACCGTCCCTTCGAGCACCGGTGAGACTTTCCATCCCGCGCGCCGCAGCGCCACGTAGGTCGCCTGCGGCACGAACAAGCCAGACGCCGATACGATGCTCCGAGCACCGGCCTCTCCAAACACCGCCGCTGCGCGATCGTAGCTCGTGCGCGCTTGCTGGTTCAGCGCCTGCACGCCACTCCACAGTGCCGTCGCCACCGCAAGCCCGACCACCAGCGTCGCGAGGTTCATCGGATGCCGCCGCCAATGACTAAGCAGCGTTGCAAATATCCAGAACGCCTGCGCCGACACCTGAACCAATGTGCGGGATGAGGTCACGACGCGGCGATCACTCCCGATGCAAGCGTCACCTGCCGGTTGAGACGCGCGGCGAGACGCGTGCTGTGTGTCACCATCAGGAAACCGCAGCCAGTTCGCCGGATGAGATCGAGCGCGAGATTCAGCACTTCGTCGCCGGTCGCTTCGTCCAAATTGCCGGTCGGCTCATCGGCGACCAGCAGCCGAGGGCGGATTGCGAGCGCCCGCCCGATGGCAACGCGTTGCTGCTGCCCCCCGGATAGCTGTTCCGGATAGCGCGCCTCGAGTCCCGAGAGCCCGAGCCGCCGCACCAGCTCGCTCTGCCAGTCGGCGTCGAAACGTCCAGCCAGCCGCGCCTGAAAAGCGAGGTTCCCGCCCACCGTCAGGCTCGGTACCAGATTGAACTGCTGAAACACGATGCCGACCCGCTCGCGTCGCAACGCCGCGCGCTCCGCATCCGATTGGCCGGTGACACGCAGGCCATCAAGGATGATTTCGCCGCCATCGGCTTCGTCGAGACCGCCGATCAGGTGCAGAAGCGTACTCTTCCCGCTGCCGGATTCCCCGAGTAGGGCCAGGCTGCTCCCGGCGTCCATCGCCAGATCCACGCCCTTGAGAACCTGCACCGGCCCCTGCGGCGTCGCATAGGACTTTCGCACATTCGAAACGCGGAGCAGCGGCAGCGCATCGGATGGCGCGCGGTCAGC
>PNJM01000445.1 GCA_013821865.1 Rhodocyclaceae bacterium | reverse complement strand
TCCTCCGGGCGATGCTGTACGGCTTCACGGTCGATGACCGGCAGATCGCCGAGCGCTGGCGCGACCGCTTCAGCCGCGAAGGCTCGCTGGTCGTGCAGCACCAGGGTCGCACGCATCACCTCCATCGCATGGCCACGCTCGAAGCCGACCCCGGCCGGCTCACCATCGACGGCCTGGATGCCAACGGCACCGGCAAATCCCTCTACGAGGAGATTGTCGGCCATCTCGATGCCCGGCTGTTCCAATCGGTCTTCGCCCTCGGTCTGCCCGAACTGCAACAGCTCGGCACGCTGGAGGATGAAGTCGTCGCCCGCCATATCTACGCGATGACGCTCGGGCCGCAGGGCCGCCAGTTGCAGGATGCCGTGCCGAAGCTGGAAGCCTACCAGCGGGCCATCCGCAACCCGATGGCGATGTCGGGCCGCCTGCTGGATCTCACGCAGCAGCGGACACGCCTCCGCGCGCTCAACGAGGCCGAAGGTGTCCGCCTGGGTCGACACCGCGAGCTCCTCCGCAAGCGGGAAGAACTCGAGACCCGCCAGGCCGATCTCACTCACCGCCAGACGAACATCCAGGCTTCACTACTGGAAGCCCGGCATCTCCAGCGCGTCTGGGAACCGTGGCGGCTGGTCAATCAGTGCCAGCGCGAACTCAGCGGCCTCCCCGAACTCAAGGCGATCGCGCCCGACACCATCTCGCAACTCGACCGCATCGAAACGGCCATCGCCACCCTCGGCCAGCAGCGGGCCGAAGCTCGCACGCGCGTCGATGCGATGGACGACAAACTCAAGGCGGCCCGCAAGCTGGCCGACTTCGGCCGCTACGGCCCCAGCCTCCATGCGCTCTGGGATCAGAAGACTCCCTGGCAGACCCGCGACGCCGACCGGCTGCGGCTCGAGCAGGAACTCTCCACCGCCGAACAAGACCTGGGCCGCCGCCTCAAGGAACTCGGCCCCCGTTGGACACGTCAGCGGCTGGGGGAAATCGTCGATACTCCCGCCACGCAGGCCGAACTGCTCGGCGCGGCGCGCACCTATCAAGACATCCGCTCCCGGCAGGCCTTGCGGCAGCACCGCTATCAGAAGAAGTCGAGCGTTTGCCACGACCGCGAACTGGCCCTCAAGACCAACCTGCTCGAACTGGGGATTCAAAGTGAAACGGTCGAAGAGCCGCTTCACTTCGCCCGGCAGCGGTTGGCCCATGTCGTGGAACTGGGCCGCCTGCAGATCGCGGCGGGGGAACATCTCGAACGGATCCGCGAACTCGAAAAGCAGCTCGAACGGATCCAGG
>PNJM01000444.1 GCA_013821865.1 Rhodocyclaceae bacterium | reverse complement strand
TCTTGATGCGCGCGTCGGCGGCGTTCGACCTGGATGTCGTGCCAGCATATCGAGCGATCAGGCTCTACGTAGCGTGCCGGCCGTGCGGCGGCAATGCAACCCAACGGCGCGGGGGCAAATATTGACAGGGACGCCGCTATATAGGGTGGGGAAGGCGGGTTTTCAGGGGTGAGCCCGCGGGACGGCGGAAAACCGCCGAGGGGGTGCTGGGCTGCTGATCCGAGCCAACGGCGTCAGCGGCGCCAGCGGACCTCGCCGGGGGTTAGGCCATATTCCTGGCGAAACGCGCGGTTCAAGGCCGAGGCTTCGGGAAACCCGCATTCGAGGGCGATCGACAGGATCGAGCGGCCGGCATTGTGCGGGCTCTCCAGCATGGCGCGGGCGCGGGCCACGCGGGCCTGGCGCACGAGATCCGAAAAGCTCGTGCCGTTGCGGGCAAGCAGCCGTTGCAAATGGCGCGGCGAAACGTTCTGACGGGCGGCGATCCATTCGAGGCTGAGGTTGGTATCGCCCAGGTGGGCCAAGACGTCAGTTTCCAGCGCCTTCAACCGGACGGATGCGAGCGTTGTCTGGGCGGCCTGCTCCTGAAAGTCGGCCGAGGCGCCGACCGCCAATGTCAGCATGTCCTGCAGGTGGCGCGCGGCCATTGCCTGGACGGCAGAGCCGACCAAAGGATCGTTTTCTAGTAAGCGCCCATAGCGGGCGAGCAACGACAGCGTGGATACGTCGTTGCGGATCGCCAGGATCGGTGCCGCGCCGAGCCGCGGCGCCAAGCGCGTGATGTCGCGCTGGGCGACGCTCAACGCCCAGCAAGTGCTGCGCTCGTGAAGGACAACCCGCATTTCCCTGGCTTTGGAGAGCAGCACTGCATCGCCCGGCTGGATGACGAGATCGTCTTTTCCTGGCGCGATAATCGTCATGCGCGATTGCGGCATCACCAGCATCAGATCATCGCAGCCGTCCTTGATGAGGCTGGCGGTGCGGGTGGTGGCCACAGGGGAGGAGATCGCGGTTCCCCAGCTCGCGCCGGGAACGACCCGCAGGCCAGCCGCATACTCGAACGGAGCGTCAGGAGCCAGGGCCTCTACCTCGGTCCGCATCATGTCGGAAAGATAGTCCCGTAGTGCCGAAAGCCGTTTGCGGTCCGGGGCGCCGACAGCGGAGAAGCTGAGCGACGGAGCCGGCTGCGACGAGTCTGTCTCCATTGCGCATCCTGCAGTGCCTGTATGCCGACAAATGAGCACGGAGCTCGTGACCGATCAACCTGCGCGGCGGATTGAGTGCTGAAAC
>PNJM01000443.1 GCA_013821865.1 Rhodocyclaceae bacterium | reverse complement strand
AGGGCGGCCACGAGGCCCCGTTCGTGCGGCGCGCCGACGGCTCGGTCTCGCGGCTTTCGAAGCTCAAGGGCATGGCGCTGGGCGTGATCGGCGATGCTCCGTTCGAGACGGGCCGTTTCCAGCTATCCCCCGGCGACGCCCTGATCCTGTTCACCGACGGGGTGTCGGAGGCCGCCAACGCAGACGACGACCTCTATACCACCGCCCGCATCGAGCAGGCCTTGGCGACGGCCCGTCCCCAGACCGACGCCCGGCGCCTGGCCGAGGGCCTGGCGCAGGACGTCCGCGTCTTCGTCGGCGCGACGCCCCAGTCCGACGATATCGCGATCCTGGTGGTGCGGTACGAGGGCGACGCCTAAACCGCCCCTCTCTCCGCCTAATCGCCCAGCCGTACCGGCGCGCGCTCGCGGCCGTGCATCTTCCGCAGGTAGTGGCGCATGTCTTCGATGGTGCGGGTGAGCTTCGCGCGCGGCGTGGGCGTCATGCCCGCGGCCTGGGCCATCAGGGGATCCTGCTCGATCTCCCAGGGCAGGAAGGCGAACCGCTCGCCGGCTTCCAGCATCCACACGATCGGATAGGGCCGGCCGAACATCACGCCCTTCAGCGGCTCCTTGCCCATCAGGTACAGCGCGGCGCGGTCGGCGTTGGCGGCGCCCAGCACTACCTCCAGCACGTCGAGGGAGATCACCAGGCTGCCCGGCCGAGCGAACTTGCTGATCCGGAAGCCGAGGTCGATGTCCGGGCCGATGAAGTCGAGGTGCGCGCCGGTCCCGCTGGAGAGTTCGGGGATCTCGATCTCGATGTTCTGGCCATCGAAGCCCGCCAGCCAGGCCGTGCCCTTGAGCCGAAGCGGAAGTTGCTGGAAATGGCGCTCCTCGTAGAGCTGCATCGTGCGCAGGAGGGCGACCAGGATCGAGGTCAGTTCCTCGGCGCTGGCGGGCGAGGTCACGAACACCACCTCGTCGCCCATCACCTTCCACACGTCGATGGCCGGGGTCGCGTCGTCGTCCAGGAATTCCATGCCGATCTGGCCGGCGGCCATCAGCGGGAAGCTGGTGAAAAAGGTCTGGAAGATGCCCAGCCAGCCCTCCGAGCCCTGGCCGGTGAAGCGGGCCTTGAACTCGGTCGAGCCCACCATGTCGACCGACAGGAACAGGCGCAGCATGAATCCCCCGGGAACAGCCCTGCCGCAGCCATACTCGACAGATCCGAACCGGGCCATAGCCCGCGGGCCGGGTGACCGGGCGGACAGCTATGCTACGGTCCGGCCCGAACACATCCGTGAAGCGT
>PNJM01000442.1 GCA_013821865.1 Rhodocyclaceae bacterium | reverse complement strand
CATAGCGAAACTCGCCTTGGCGGCGTATTTGAAACAGTTGCGTTAAACGCCGCAAAAGGCGACATTTGCCGTTGCCACCATTACCTGCCGAAAGGGCGCCAATTGGCCAAGACTAATTTCCAGTACGAGAAGCGTCAGAAAGAGCTTGAGAAGAAGCGAAAGAAGGAAGAGAAAATGAAGCGCAAGCAGGACAAGGGCAGCGAGCCGCTCGGCGAGAACCCGAACCCGCCCCCCGAGGCGGGAGAGCCTGCGCCTGCACCGGACAGCGTCGGGTAAATCCGGGGTTGATCCTTTCACTGCGGATGGCCCGTTCCGGGTTTCGGATCGTCAGTGCCTGAAGGATATGGCCTGGTTCCTCTACCTGATCGAGTGCCGGGACGGCAGCATCTACACCGGCGTTACCGTGGATGTTGAGGCGCGCTATGCCGCGCACGCCAGCGGCCAGGGTGCGCGCTACACCCGCTCGCATCCGCCAAGGCGCCTGCTGGCGAGCGTCGAATATCCCGACAGGTCGGCGGCGCTGAAGGCCGAGCATGCCATGAAACAGCTGTCCGCCCGCGCCAAGCGCGAGTTCGCCGAAGGCATGGCCGTGGCGCAAGGCAAGGCGATTTTTGTCTGGATGAGTTCAGTCGACGGCTGAGCCATGAAATCCCTGAGCGGGCTGGACGGACGGCGGCGAGGTCGATCTCGACTATCACGTGCGCCGCATCAGGCTGCCTCGGCCCGGCACGCGGCTGCAGCTCGAGCGCTGCACGGCGCGCCTGCACTCGGAACTGATGGACCGCCGGCGGCCGCTGTGGGAGGTGCATGCTCAGGCACGACGCCGCCCAGTACGTGAAGCTGGTGCGTCACCTGCCCGACGTGTTCCGGCTCCTCGCCGGGATCGTGAAAAGCTCGGGCGCCGGGAGCGACGCCGGCCCTTCGCCGCTGCGCCGGAATTTCTCGTTCGGCCCGAAGACGCCGCTCATCGCGACGATGCCGATCTCGTCATCTCCAATGTGCCCGGCCCGCCGGTGACCCTCTACGCCGCCGGCCTGCCCATGCGCGCCTACCCGACCGAGCACGGCGAGTTGCGCCGGCGCATCGCACGCGGCGTGCATCGCTCCTATTACCCGGCCGGGACCGCGCGGCAGCTGCTCGCCATCATCGCCTCGGGCGACCGTCGTCCACTGCTGGGAAAGATCGCCGCGCCGACGCTGGTCATCCACGGTGCCGACGATCCGCTGGTGCCGGTCGCGGCAGGCCGCGACACGGCGCAACACATCAAGGGCGCACGGCTGATGGTGATCG
>PNJM01000441.1 GCA_013821865.1 Rhodocyclaceae bacterium | reverse complement strand
CAGCCCCACCAGCTCCTCGGGCGAGGACCAGCCGAAGATTTCCGCGAACTTGGGATTGCAGTGCAGCACCTTGCGGTCGCGCGTGAACAGAATGCCTATCGAGGCATTCTCGAGAATGGCGCGGTATGCCAGCAGCGACTGCTGGGGATCATCGGCCGGCGGAACAACCGCGGCCGCCGGCGGGTGTCGGGTGGTCATGTCTGCACGCGATAAAAAGCCACCTGAATGGTAACGGCAGCTGCGGCAGGCACTTTAACAGCTTGGTGCGGGACTCCATCGGGCCGCGGCACCCGGAATCAGTCGATTTCCCTGGTTTCCCCCGGGGTCTTGATATACGCGGCGAGAGAAGGCGCCTCTCCGGACTCTGCCGGAAAGAGCGCGAGCGCTTCCTTCAGCCCCGGGCTGGCCAGCGCACTGCGGATCCCAGACTGGCGGCCGCGACGACCAGATGATCGATCGCCGCGGTGAATCCCATCAGGCGAAGCGCACGATGGGCTGGTCCACCGCCAGGCTGTCGCCCTGCTTCGCCATCACCTCGGCTACGACGCAGTCCTGGTCGGCCTTGAGGATGTTCTCCATCTTCATGGCCTCGATCACCGCCAGCTTCTCGCCCGCCTTCACTTCCTGTCCCGGCTTCAGCGGAATGTCGGTCAGCAGCCCCGGCATGGGGGAGAGCAGGAACTTGGACAGGTCGGGCTTGGGTTTCTCCGGCATGAGCGCGAGCAGGTGTGCGGCTTCCGCCGTCATCACCATCGCATCGGCCTGGGTGCCCCAGTGCGAAACGCGGTACCTGAGGCCGAGCCGCTCGAGCTGCATGACGACCGGCTCGCCATTCCAGGTGCCGCGGAAGAGGATTTCGCCCAGCTTCCAGTTCGACTTGATCTCGCAGGTCTGTTTTTCGTGGGTGACGGCGTAGCCGCCGCCGATGGGCGCGAGGGTGATGAAGAATTTCTTCTCGCCCATCAGCACCACCCACTCGTTGCCCACCTTGCGCCCGTGGCCGCGCAGCTGGCCGCTGATCCCTATGGCGCGGTCGATGTAGCGGCGGCGGGCGAAGGCGGCGACGGCCGCCAGCAGCAGCGGGTCGGAGTGCACCAGGCTTTCCGCGCTGAAGCCCTTGGGGAACTCCTCGGCGATGAAGCCGGTGTTGAAGTTGCCCGAGTGGAAGCGCGGGTGCTGCATGAGCGCCGCCTGGAAGGCGATGTTCGACGACACGCCGCGGATGACGAAGGCGTTGAGCGCGTCGCGCATGCGGGCGATGGCCTGGTCGCGCGTCGCGCCGTGGGTGAT
>PNJM01000440.1 GCA_013821865.1 Rhodocyclaceae bacterium | reverse complement strand
GGTTGCTGCCGGCGTTTCTGATCGGCGTGGCGACCGGCTTTCTGATGGCCCGCTACTCCGAGCGCACCAGCACGGCGCAAGCCGAAGACGGTCCGCTCGATGCCCCGTCGATGCCGGCTGAACAACCGATGCCGGTGGCTAAACCGATGCCGGTGGCTAAACCGATGCCGGTGGCACAGCCGGCACCCACGCCTGTTCCGGCACCAGGCATCAAGGCAGTGCCAAAGGACATGCCGGATGCCGGGCGCGCAGCCCGCAGCCCAGCTGGCCTGCATGTGATCCGCGAAGATACACCAGCCATAGCCGAGCCGCCTGCCCCGCAACCGATACCGGAGCCTGCGGCCTTTTCCGGAGAGCCGGACGTGTCGGGCATCGTCGATGATCTCACGATCCTGAAGGGGGTCGGGCCGAAGCTTAGGGACACACTCCATAGCCTTGGAATCACGAACTTCCGCCAGATCGCCGGATGGAGCGACCTGGACGTTCTCACCTTCGATATGAAGCTTGGTCAGTTTCGCGGCCGCATCGTGCGCGATCAGTGGGTTGAGCAGGCGCGCCTGCTGGCTGCCGGCAATCGCGAAGCCTTCGAGGCGCGGTTCGGCAAGTCTGATGGAGACGCGTGAGTTTCTTGCGCCGGACGGCATTCGCCTCTCCTGCGACGTCTGGCCCGGCCCTGGGCGCATGACGATCCTGATCCACGGGTTTTTATCGTCCGCGCGGATTAACTGGCAGGACTACGGGACCGCAAAACTGCTGCATGAGGCTGGCCTGGCGCTGGCGATGCCCGATTTGCGTGGCCACGGTCGCTCCGATGCACCGCAAGACCCGGCGCAGTTTCCCGCCGACGTCCTGGCGCGCGATGTCGATGCGCTGGTTGCGGCTATGCATCTTGAACCCGGAGCATTCGATATCGTCGGCTATTCGTTGGGTGCGCGCACGGTGGTCCGCGCCCTGGCCGGCGGTCTGATGCCGCGACGCGTCGTGCTCGCCGGTATGGGCCTGACCGGCATCACCAACGGTGCCGAGCGCAGCCGCTGGTTCCAGAAAGCCCTGATCGAGGGTGCAACCGCAAAACCCGGCGCGCCGGAGCGGCTGGTCTATCGGTTCCAGCAGATGACCGGCACCGATGCGATTGCCGCCGGCCATGTGATCGGCAGCCATGTCGATACGCCGCTTGGCATTTTGGCAAGGCTCGCCGCCCCCACGCTGGTCCTGGCCGGGCGCGACGACCATGACAACGGCAGCATCGAAGAGCTGGCGGAAGTGCTTGCAGATGCAGAGGCTTTGCGCATCCCCGGCGACCACATG
>PNJM01000439.1 GCA_013821865.1 Rhodocyclaceae bacterium | reverse complement strand
ATCCGGTACTTGAAATCGAGATGGGCCTCGGCCCAGCCGTAGCCTGCTTCCAGCAGGCTGACGTTGGTCTTGATGACGCCCGTGGCCTTCTTGCCGAACACCCGCGCGATCTGGTCGCGCGCCAGATCGAGATCCAGGCTGTAGAGGTTGCACAGCATGCCCAGGGCGAACATGTTCTTGCCGCGGCGCGCGTCCGACACCAGCTTGCGGCATTCGCGCTCCATGGGGATCTCATGCACCTTGTAGCCGGCGGCCACCAGGCGTTCATGGGTCTCCACGTAGGAGGCAGCGATCTTCGCGTCCGGGTCCTCGCGCCACATGCTCTCCAGCAGGATGGCGCAGCCGTCTTTCAGTTCCCCGGCGCGCACGCGGCCCAGTAGCACCTGTTCGTTGAAGGCCACCACCAGGTCGGTCTCGTCGCCGCCGTTGGTGATGCGCTGCGCCCCCAGGCGGATGCGGTTGCCGCTGGCGCCGGCGACGCTGCGCGCCGGCGGGCGGATCTCGGCGGGAATGATCTCCACGGTCCATACGCCGTTGCCCATGCGCGCGGCGATCGCGCCCAGGGCCTGGCCGCAGCGCTGGGCGCCCTCTCCCGAGTCGCTGATGACTTCCACCACGTGCCGGGTGAGGACAGTCGCCGTCTTCTTGCCCGCCGTCGAGCGGGCTTGCCGGGCGGTGCAGGCGACGCCCTTGGGGGCGGTGACCTCGTTCATGGCAGGCTCTCTTCCAGGCGCACGCGCACGAAATTCCTTTCCCTCGTATCGATGCCGAACAGCTTGGCGGGGGCGGCGGCAAGATAGGAGGCATCGGCTTCCCGTATGCCCAGATAGGCCAGGATGCCGCGGGCCGCCTTGCGCCCGGCGCCCATGGCCTCGATCACCGTCGCGGCACCGGTGACGATATCGCCGCCGGCGAAGACACCGGCGATGGAGGTGGCAAGGCTTTCGTCGGTCTCGATGTAGCCGCGCTTGTTGAGCTTGAGCCGCGAAGTCTGGCCGATGACGGGGTTGGCGTTGGTGCCGATGGCGAACACCACCATTTCGGCCTCGATATCGCGCTCGCTGCCGGCTACCGGCAGCGGCCGGCGCCGCCCAGATTCGTCCGGCGCACCGAGTTCCATGCGCACGCAGCGCAGGCCGCGCACGCCGCCCTTGCCGTCGTCGAGGACCTCGACCGGATTCGTCAGCCAGTGGAACTCCACCCCCTCCTCCTCGGCGTGGTGGACCTCCTCCGCTCGCGCGGGGCATTCCGTGCGGCTGCGCCGGTAG
>PNJM01000438.1 GCA_013821865.1 Rhodocyclaceae bacterium | reverse complement strand
GTGATACGGCCGGCGCTGAAGGGCGTCGATGGGGCGGGCCCGGTGATCCTGGCCGCCAACTGCACCAACTGCGGACGCTGCATCGACGTCTGCTCGAAGGATGTTTTTGAATTCGGCACGCGTTTCGGCAATAAAATCGATCGGGTTTCGGAGCCGGTGAAGCAGATGGCGCCGGTGTGCGGAAAATAGGAAGCGGGGCAGCGATTTTCAACTTTTGACGATGCGGGAGACGATCATGAAAAGGTCCGTCACGATTATTCTGGCCGCGGCGCTGGCCGCGATTTCCGGGTGGGGCATCGCCCAGCAGGTGGCAGGCGTGCAGACCTTGCGCGGCGCCGACGCGGCAACCGCCGACCAGGCGCCTGACCAGAAGGCCTATGCCGGCAAGAAGCCCGGCCTGCAGAAGCCGATTGAACGCACGTTCAAGGAGCAGCCGCCGCTGGTGCCACATGCCACCGACAACTTCGACGAGATCACGGTCGAGGAGAACCAGTGCATGAGTTGCCACGGCCTGGAGAAATACCGCGAGAAGAATGCGCCCAAGGTCGGCGACAGCCACCTCGCTTTCAGCAGCGACGGCATGAAGAAAGTGGTGACGATGGACCGCTACCAGTGCAACAGTTGCCACGTGCCGCAGGTCGATGCCAGGCCGCTGGTCGACAACACTTTCGTCGGCAACATTCCCGCCAAGCAGTAGCAGCCAGGCGGCCTCTGTCCAGACGCCTTAAAGATCCGCGATGCGCGCCCCGCTGAGTGCCACGGCGAGCAGTACGCCGTGCAGCATGGCGGCGGCGATGGTCATGCGGATGGCAGACACGAGTTCCGCCGGCCGGGCGGCGTGGACGAGCAATTGCCTTGTCGCGCCGAGCGCGGGCGCGGCGGCAGCGAGTGCGACCAGCGCCGGCCAGGGCAGGGCGCCGAGCGCCACCGCGCCGATCAGCCAGCCGTAGGCGACCAGCAGCGTCAGAACATAGCCCCAGCGCGCCCGCGCCGGGCCGAGGCGGACCACCCAGTTGCGCTTGCCCGAGGCGGCGTCGGCCCTGTAGTCGGGGAACTGGTTGATGAAGAGCACGTTGGACACATGCAGGGCGTAGCTCAGCCCGGCGATGAACGGCATGGCCGAGAACGCGCCGCGCTGCACGAAATCCGCGCCGACGACGACGATCAGCCAGCCGCAGGCGACCGCCGCCTCACCCATGCCGCGACTCATCAGCTTGAGCGGCGGCGCCGAATAGGCCCAGCCGACGAACATGCCGGCCAGCCCGATCCAGATCAGGCCCGCCGCCGAATGCCAGGCGAGCCACAAGATCGGAAGAGCGT
>PNJM01000437.1 GCA_013821865.1 Rhodocyclaceae bacterium | reverse complement strand
GCCGCGCCCTCCTGCTTGGCGAATTCGAGTGCGATTTCATCCGCCAGCCAGCGCTCGACGTCGAACACCGCATCATCCAGCATCACCTGGGTTGCTGCCGGGTTGGCGTACAGTTCACCGGTCGGCACGGCGACTTCGGCAAAGCCCGGCGTCGTGGTCTCCGGGCGGGCGGCGTTATCGGCGACCCAGCCGGAGCCGAAGCCGCTGGTGTTCGCCAGCTTCTTATAGTCCGCGCTGCCGACCTGCACCACCTGCGCGACGGCGCGCAGCGGGGAGATATCGCGCAGCTTGGTCTCGACCAGGCGATCGAGGCTTTCCGGCACGGCAAAGCCGCCATCGGCGACGTTGGCAAAGTTCAGCGCCTTGATCCCGAGCGCTTCCAGCCCGGTCTCCAGCCCCTTGCGCAGGTAGCGCTCGGCGAAGGCGTGGCTGTAGTCGTCACGCACGGGGTTCAGGCCGCCAAGCGCCGGGCGACTTTGCGCCACATGCATCTGCTTGAGCTGGCGTTCCAGGTCGTCGATCCGGCCGGTGAGCAGCGCCGAATCATGGGCTGAATCATGGCCCGAATCATAGGTGGTGTCCGCGACATTCGCGCCGAGCGCTTTGGTCGCATAGCCGGGGCAGCCGGCGTCGATGTCCGTCATGGGGTCTCCTGTGGTAATGGATGGGACGCAAAAGGGGGTGGGATCGCCCGGCCCGCGTCCGGAGGCAGGGCGACGTCTTAAACCAAGACACATTGATCGTGACCCATGCCGTCATTCCGGCGAAAGCCGGAATCCAGGAACACAAGCGTCTGATAATACTGTGAAAACATAGTGTTCATGGACCCCGGCCTACGCCGGGGTGACGACGCCATTATGAGTTTTCATCAATGTACTTTGGTGTTTTGCGCCTCTCTCCTCGCGGGTGAGGGGTCTAATCTAAAAGGGCCTACCCCAGCGCGATAACCCGCGCCTCGCCGTGCATGGGCAGAGTCACCAGCGAAATCTCGACCAGCTCCACCTGCTCCAGCAGCCGGAGCCGCCGCGCGGCATCCAGGCGCGAGCGCCGGGCACGGTAGCCGATGGAGAGGCCGTTCAGCGCGCCGCTCGCCAGAAGCGCCCAGGCATCGCGGCCTTGTGTGCTCTCGAGGCTCAGGCGGGCTTGTACCTTCAGGCCGCGTTGGTCCGCTTGCAAAGCCTCGATCCGCCCGACCGGACGCGCCAGATCGTGCTGCCAGACCAGCGGCGGTGCTGCCTCGATCCGGCCGAAGGCGCCGGGCAACAAGACATCCCGCCCGGCATCCGGCGTCGAGAAGATCGCGGCATAGCCGGTGAACCG
>PNJM01000436.1 GCA_013821865.1 Rhodocyclaceae bacterium | reverse complement strand
TCGAAAACCAGAACCAGACAATCCAAGGGCTGGAGCGCGAGATTTCCCTGATCGGGCAGAGCACTGCAGTCCGCCGGATTGAACTGGAAATCCTCCAGGCCAAGCAGCAGTTGCAGCAGCAGGGCATCGCGATCGAGTCTCGCGAAGGGCAGGAGATCGTCGCGCGGGCGCGGCGCATCGGCGAGTTGAACAACCAACTCGACGCGACACGCAAGGCCTATGACGGGATCAAGCAGGCGCAGGACTTCGTCGCGGATGGGTTCAAGGCATTTGCCGAGGAGTTGATCACCGGCACAGAGGGCATCAACGGCGCGCTGAAGACGCTCGGCAAGGGCTTCCTGTCGGCCTCGCTCGACGCCTTGATCAGCGGCAAGGGCCCTCTCGCGGCCAGCGCTGGCCTCGCATCGAACGACAACACGAAGCAGGGCGGCATCATCGGGCTCCTGTCCGGGAATAGCCTCAAGCCGCTCACCGACGCTGTTGCCAAGGGGGCTGAAAAAGGCTCGGAAGCAGGCACGGTCGGCGGCTTCAGCCTTTTCTCTGGCGGATCGGGCAACATCCTCGGGATCGACGGCAAGCAGTTGGCCGGCGGCCTCACTGCGATCGCCGGCCTCGCTGGCGCATACGGCATCGGGCAGAGCGCTGGTAGCGCTGCGCAAGCGGTCGGCGGCGGCGCTATCTCTGGCGGCGTTGCGGGGTTGAGCGCAGCGTCCGCGCTCGGCATGTCGGCATCGGTCCTAGGCCCGATCGGAGCCATCGCTGGCGGCGCGCTGGCCTATTTCGGAAACCAACAGAAGAAGAAAGCGGAGAAGGCGGAGCGCCAGCGCGTCGCGCAGGAGAACTATCAGAACGCGCAGGCCGACATCGCCTCGTTCCGCTCACAGGCGCGCGGGGAGCCGCAAGACACGCTCGCGACCCGCATCCGCGATGCTGAGACCTCAGCGCGGAAGCTAGCCGATGTCGCTTTCCTCGCCGGCAAGGCGTCTGAAGCCACTGCCATCTGGGCTGATGGCCAGACGTACATCATGCGCGGGATCAGTGAGTTCAAGGACGGGTTCGCCGGTCTTGTCGCCAGCCTGACTGATGGCATGGGGCCGTCTGGCCCGTTCGCTACGGCAAAGGGGAACATCAAGTCTCTGGGCGATGAGATGAAGGCGTTCATCGCCAGCACTGCCAAGGCGTTTGGCGATGACGACCCTGCTGTTTCTCAGGCTCGCAACGCCGCCGCCGCTTATGCTCTGACGGTATTGGAAGGCGCGAAGAGCCTCAGCGCGACGGCGACTAGGATGCAGGAGATCCAAGGCACGGCCGCTGGCCTCAGCAAGGTGCTGCA
>PNJM01000435.1 GCA_013821865.1 Rhodocyclaceae bacterium | reverse complement strand
GTGCTGATCGCCGGACACGCGCGTAGTCGCGGATTGGTGGTGGTCAGCAGGAATCTGCGCGAATTCTCACGGGTCGATGGCTTGCGCTGCGAGGACTGGCTGACATGATCATCCGCCGCCTGCCCGACACCCTGATCAACCAGATCGCCGCCGGCGAGGTGGTTGAGCGCCCGTCCAGCGCCCTCAAGGAACTGGTCGAGAATGCTGTTGATGCCGGGGCAAGGCGCATCGAGGTGCAGCTTGAGGCAGGCGGGATCACCCGTTTGCAGGTGGTCGACGACGGCTGCGGCATGACGCCGGACGAGCTGGGCCTGGCCGTTGAGCGCCATGCGACCTCCAAGTTGCTAGACAACGACCTGATGGGTATCGCGACCCTGGGTTTTCGCGGCGAGGCCCTGCCCTCGATTGCCTCGGTTGCCCGGCTGGAGCTGACCAGCCGCACCGCAGACGGCCCCGGCTGGCGGTTGCTGATCGACCACGGCGAGCGGCTGGCAAACGAGCCGGCATCTGCCACCCCCGGCACCCGGGTTGCCGTCAGCCAGTTGTTCCAGAGGGTGCCGGCGCGGCTCAAGTTCCTGAAGTCGGAGCGGAGCGAATATGCCGCCTGCCTGGATGTGGTCCGGCGGATCGCCATGGCGCATCCGCAGGTGGCCTTCGCGCTCAGCCACGACGGTCGCATCACCTATCGCAGCGCCGCGCAAACCGGTGACCTTTTCGCGGCGAGCGGCGGGCGGCTGGCCGACACGCTGGGCCTGGATTTCATCGACAATGCCCTGCCAATAGAGCTCGCCCGCGAAGGCCTTGCGTTGACCGGCTATGCCGGACTGCCGACCCACAGCCGGGGCAGCGGCGACTGGCAGTTCCTGTTCGTTGACGGCCGCCCGGTCAAGGACCGGCAGCTGACCGGCGCAGTGCGCGCCGCCTATCAGGATGTGCTGGCGCGTGATCGCTTTCCCGTCGTGGTGCTGTTCCTGACGACTCCAAAAGGCTTCACAGACGTCAATGTGCATCCTGCCAAGGCCGAGGTCCGCTTTGCAGATGCCGGGCTGGTGCGTGGTCTGATAGTCGGCGGGCTGAAGCGGGCGCTGGAGTCGGCCGGCCAGCGGACCTCCAGCCAGATCGGCCTGGCGGCTCTCGGAGCGTTTACCCCGAGCCATGCGCCATCATCCGGTGTGGCGCGGGAGACGCCGCGCGCCTGGTCACCGCAGCCCGCACTCGGCCCCCTGCCCCCGCTGGCCCGCAGCCATGCGCCGGACCCGGAGCCCGGCTCTGGCAACTACCCGCTGGGGGCGGCGCGTGCGCAGATCCACAACACCTATATCCTGGCAGAGACCGCAGACGGCCTGGTGC
>PNJM01000434.1 GCA_013821865.1 Rhodocyclaceae bacterium | reverse complement strand
ACAACGGCGGCCAGGCCGCGACAGTAGATGTTGGGGGGAACGATGTCCAAGCAACGCGCCAACCTTGTCAGGCCGAATCGCCGGCAATTTCTCAAGCATGCCGGTACCCTGGCGGCGGGCGCGGTGGCGTCTCCGTTCGTCGGCCGCATCGAACGAGCACTCGCGGCATGGCCGGCCGACCGGCCTGTCCGTATCGTGGTCGCCAATTCGCCGGGCGGGCCGTCCGATCTCATCGCGCGCTTCCTGGCGCCGGCCTTGCAGGAGACGCTGGGCGGCTCCTTCATCGTGGAGAACCGGCCGGGCGGCGGCGGCAATATCGGCATGTCGGCGGTGATCCGGTCCGACGCGGACGGCTATACCCTGCTTCTGTCGACCAGCGTCTGGGTGATCAATCCGAGCCTGTACGATCCGCCGCCCTATGACGCGGTCAAAGATCTTGTACCGGTGGCGGAGCTGGCGACATCGCCGAGCGTCTTCGTCGTGCGCTCCGACCTGGGCGTGAACTCGATGAAGGAGTTTGTTGAACTCGCCAAGAAGAATCAGGACAAGTTCAACATCTCGACGCCCCCGATCAGCACCACGCTGCACCTCGGGGCCGCGCTGTTCAAGATTCGCACCGGTCTCGACAAGGTCGCGCTTGACGTGCACACCGGCGGCGGGCAGGCGATCCAGGCGCTGCTCTCGGGCAGCGTGCAGATGTGCTCCAGCTCGCTCGCCCCCGCCCATGCCCAGATCCAGGGCGGCACGTTGAAAGGGCTGATGATCCTCGGCGACGAGCGCTGGCACGATCTACCAAATGTACCTACAGCGGCGGAGGCTGGCTACAAGGATTTCAACTTCGAGACTTATACGGCACTGATGGCACCAGCCAAGACGCCGCCGGAGATCGTCAGCGCGATTGAGAAAGCGTCGATCGCGGCCCTGCGGAAGCCCGACGTGATGCCGAAGCTCACCAAGGCCGGGTTCCAGGTGCAGGCCAAGACTGGCGCGCAGCACCGCGCGCGGATCGAGAAGGAGGTCCCGATGTTCCGTGAGATCACCCGGTCCGCCGGCATCAAGGCCAAATGACGCGACGACGCCGCCCGGGACGTGCTAACAAGGCCGCCGCGCGGCGGAACCCCATGGCGAACATCTTCATCTCCTACAAGAAGAAGAGCTTCCTGCTGGAAGGCGTCCGCTCGATCCTGCGAGGAGAGAAGCCGCACGACAGGGCTTCCAGTCGTATCTCCTCTCATATCCGAACGGCCTCTATGCGCAAAGCGCGCGATGTTCTGCTCACCTTCTGGACGGAAACGCGCGAAGCGTAGAAGCGGGGCCGGCGATCGCCAACCAAATGGTGCGCGGTGTCGG
>PNJM01000433.1 GCA_013821865.1 Rhodocyclaceae bacterium | reverse complement strand
GGATGCGGGCCAGGGCGATGGACTGGTTGAGCGTCGGCGAGAAGCTGCCGCTGGTGATCTCGCCCTCGCCCTGCGCCGTGAAAACCTTCTGGTGGGCGCGCAGCACGCCCTTGTCGGCGAGCAGCAGGCCGACGCAATCGCGCGCCGGCCGCCGTCCTGCGAGGGCTGACTTTCCGATGAAGTCGCGCGGGCTGTCGAGGTCGACCGTCCAGGCGAGGCCGGCCTCCAGCGGCGAGGTCTGCTCGTCCATGTCCTGGCCGTAGAGGGCCATGCCGGCTTCGAGGCGCAGGGTGTCGCGCGCACCGAGACCGGCCGGTTTGACGCCGGCGGCGAGCAGGGCATTCCAGGTGGCCTCGGCGCGCCCGGCGGGGATCATCAGTTCGAAGCCGTCCTCGCCGGTGTAGCCCGTTCTTGCGACCAGCGCGTCGCCGAACCAGGCGGCGTTGAAGGGCTTCAGCCCGCTGCTGGCGGCCTCCGAGCCGGGCAGGGCAGCCCAGGTCCTGGCGCGGGCGTTCGGCCCCTGCACGGCGATCATGGCGAGGTCGCGGCGCGGCTTCACGGCGACGCCGCCGGCGTGCTGTGCAATCCAGGCGAGGTCCTTGTCGGCAGTGCCGGCGTTGACGACGATGCGGTAGAAATCCGGCCGGAAGAAGTAGACGATGAGGTCGTCGATGACGCCGCCCCGCGGGTTGAGCATGCAGGAATAGAGCGCGCGGCCGGCATCCTTCAGCTTGTCGACGTTGTTGGCGATGAGCTCGTGCAGCAGGTCGTGGCTGCCTTCGCCTTCGAGGTCGATGGCCAGCATGTGCGAGACGTCGAACATGCCGGCGTCGCGGCGCACCAGGTGGTGTTCCTCGACTTGGGAGCCGTAATGCAGCGGCATGTCCCAGCCGGCGAAGTCGACCATCTTGCCGCCGAGGCGGACGTGGGTGGCGTAGAGCGGAGTTTGCTTGGCCATGTCGGGTACCTGGGTCGCGTCGTTCGAGTTTTTTCGCGCAATGAAAAGGGGCGAAGCGGTTTCGCTTCACCCCTCTGTCCCTTGTACCTGAGCGGTTCCGGGTGTTGCGCCTTCGGCGGCGATCCGGTTGATTAGCCGTGTCGCTCTCTCCCGCGCGAGCGGAGCGACTATAACCCGCCGCCATCCGGGTGGCAAGGCGGGTTCATCGGTTAAAATTCCCCGCTTATGAAAACAAGCACTTCTGAATTCCTCACGATCCGCGGCCTGCGCCACCACGTGCGCATCTGGGGGCCGCCGCATGCGCCGAAGGTGTTCCTGCTGCATGGCTGGATGGATGTTTCGGCGTCCTTCCAGTTCCTCGTCGATGCCTTCTCGCGCGAGTGGCGCATCAT
>PNJM01000432.1 GCA_013821865.1 Rhodocyclaceae bacterium | reverse complement strand
GCACCGCCATGTTGCCGCCGCGCATGTGCCGGTTGAACTCGGCCACCTTTTCCTCTGCCTCGGGCAGCACGCCGCGCACCAGCGCGCCGCGCACGGCCTGGTCGAAGGAGAGCATGCCTTGCGCCGAGATGTAGGGCGCCGCCGCGACGACGGCCTGGTGCCTCGCCGCCTGCTCCGCCACGCCTTGCCATCCCGCCAGTTCGCCGTTGGCGCCGGAGAGCTGCACATGGGAAGCGACGCCCAGAATCCGGGTCCGGAGTTCCTTCTGGAAACCGTTCATCACCGAGAGCACGACGATCAGCGCCGCCACGCCCAGGGCGATGCCGCACATGGAGGTCAGCGAGATGAAGGAAATGAAGTGGTTGCGCTTCTTGGCGCGGGTGTAGCGCAGGCCGATGAGGAGTTCATAGCGCATAGGGCCGCTATGCTACCATTCGAGAACCTATCTCAGGGCTATCCGCGTGTGCGACGAGGCGATTTGGGGCGCAGTGCTAGGCGCGAGGAGCACCGTTTGGTTACTCCAAACAAGCGACGAGCAACACCGCAATGCGCCCCAAATCGCCTCGTCCCCCCGGGTTGCGGCAAAATGCGGCGTCTGCTTTGTCGTGTGCCTTGCCCAGAGAGCCCGGCTATGGGCTGCGGCGCACTTCGCGCATCCATTCGCATTTTGTCGCAACGCATCGCGCGGATAGCCCTGAGATAGGTTCCAATGCTGCTTCACGCTGTTCTCCCCGGCCTGCTCTGGCCGAAAGATTCGCTCCGCGAGGCCACCCGCGATCTCCGCACCCCTGCCCTCGCCACCCTGCTCGGCCGCGACCGCATCGACCGGCAGCCCGCCATGCCGCTCGAACACTGGCTGTGCCGCGCCTTCGGCATCGCGGCGGAAGAACCGCCCTGCGGTGCGCTCAGGCTGTCGGGCGACGGCCTCGACGCCGGCAGTCATTCATGGATCTGCGTGGATCCGGTGCACCTGCGCTTCGCCCGCGGCACGCTGATCATCGGCAGCCCCGGCGAGCTGGATCTGTCGCAAGACGAGGCCGGCCGTCTGGTGGCCGCACTTAACGAACACCTTGCCGACCTCGGGGAATTCCTGGCACCCCGGCCCGACCGCTGGTATCTGCGCCTCAGGCATGCACCGCGGATCGCCACGCATCCGCTCTCGTCGGTCATCGGCCGTCCTGTGGAGCCCTTCCTGCCCCAGGGCGCCGAAGCACGGGAATGGCGGCGCATCATCAACGAGGCCCAGGTGCTGCTGCACAACCATCCGCTGAACATGGCCCGCGAGGAAGCCGGCAAGCCGGCGGCGAACAGCCTGTGGCCATGGGGTGCCGGCACCCTGCCTGCCTCGGC
>PNJM01000431.1 GCA_013821865.1 Rhodocyclaceae bacterium | reverse complement strand
CATGCGCAACTCGTGCGCATGCTCGACGGCTTCGCCGGACATGCCGGCGGCGAGAAAGACGGCGCCCAGGCCCAGGCCGACGCCTGCGCCCGCCAAAGCGGCGCTAATCGGCGCACGCCATCCGGCGCGCACCTTGGTGCTGAACTTCAAAACGGGAACGGTCCTCAGCGGCGAGGGCAAATGCGCCCCCCAACTCATTGACGCCGCGGTCGCCCCTGCTCGTGCTGGTAGCGTCCGCCGGCAGGCCTGGCCCGAGATCCGTGTTGGGCGAGGCGACGGCAAATGGTGAAGGGTGTATGAATGCTGGAAGCGCTGCTGGCAACACTTTTTTGCGCCGCAGCATTAACGGCCGCAGCCTCGCCGAGGCTCGGCTAACGTGATCTGCGCGGGCAGAACACTGACAACACACGGGATTTCAGGACAGTTCCCGTTTCACGCGATCTAGTCTTCCCGTAACCGCGAATTCTTCCGCAAGGAGAAGTGTTTACCTTATTCCTTCGCACACGAAGCTTAAGCGGAACCGTGGCGCGCCCCAGCTGTTCTCTAGGCGCACACACGGAGGGTTTTAATGCGCGTCCCGCTCATCCTGCTTTCGGCCGCCGCAGCGCTGGCGCTCGGCGCGTGCGGCCACAATGTCGAACAACGCGCATCGACCGGGGCGATCGCCGGCGCCGTCGTGGGCGGTCCGGTGGGCGCGGCGGCTGGTGGCGCAGTCGGCGCCGCGGTCAGCAAGGGCGTCGACAAGTAGACATATCCGCAGCGTTCCGACGCATCTGGCGCAGCTTCCGGCTCGTACCCATCTTGAGGACGACGGGAGGGCGCGGATGCGCAATCTTCTACTTGCAGTGGCCGCCCTGGTGGGCGTCCTGATGATGGCCGCCAACGCCGTCAGGGGCTTCTAGCGCCTCACGCCGCCGCACGGCCGGCCAGGCCGTCCTGGCGCAGGCGCCACGTCTCGATCGCCGCCCGCACCACGAACACCGCGATCGCGACGCCGATCCCGACGCGCACCCACAGCTCGAAGAACGCCTGCGCCTTGCCGGCCGGACCGCTTACGATCAGGAACCGCTCAGCCTGGATCACCCCGATCAGGATCGCCGCGCCCATCATGCTGCGCCAGATCACCATCCAGCGGACGAGCTGGATACGGTCGGGCCGCAACAAGGCCACGACGTTCGATCCGATCTCGACCGCCGAATAAGCCACGATCCACCAGAAGAACCGCCGCCACACCGGCGCAAGCTCGACCTGCAGACCGATGTCCCCAAACACGTTCCGGAAGTGGATCGCCCCCGTCCACCACAGCAGGAAGACAATTCCCATACCGAGCTCCGTCAGGAGTTCGAAGCG
>PNJM01000430.1 GCA_013821865.1 Rhodocyclaceae bacterium | reverse complement strand
TTGGCGGCGAGGCCGCCGGAACCCCGGCGACACCGCATGAGGGCGCGCTGAAGCCCCCGGGCGCGGTGAAGTTCTTCTACAGCATCGGGCAGTTCATCGAGTCCGGCTATCTGGCGATCAACGCCTTCATCTTCTTCTACTACACCGCGGTGCTCGGCCTCTCGGGCAGCATGGTGGGCGCGGCCCTGGCCATCAGCATGACCGTGGACGCGGCCCTCGACCCGCTGATCGGGTCGTGGTCGGACAGCGTCAGGTCCCGGTTCGGCCGGCGCCTGCCCATGATGCTGCTGGCGGCGCCGCTGACCATGGTGACCATGGGCCTGCTGTTCGCCCCCCCGTCGGGCCTGACGCCGTTCATGCTCTTCGTCTGGCTCACCCTGACCAAGGGCGCGGTCCGGGCCTTCGCCTCCATGTACAACATCCCCTACTTCGCCCTCGGCGGAGAGATGTCCGACGACTATGTCGAGCGGTCCCGGATCGTGTCCTATCGGTTGCTTTCCGGCATCCTGATCACGGTCTTGATCACGGCGCTGGCCTACTCCGTGTTCTTTGCGGGCGAGGGTGGCTTGCAGCGGGCAGAAAACTACCCGGCGTTCGGCTGGACCATCGGAGCCTTGGCGCTGGCTGGGGGCCTGACTTGTTGCGCCGGGGTATGGCGGTTTGCCGTGGCCCTGCCGCAACCCACGACGTCCCCTGAACCGATAACGGGCCGCCTACTGGGCGAGGTGGCCGAGATGCTGCGCAATCGGACGTTCCTGATCCTGTTCCTCTCGATGCTGCTGTTCGCCAGCGCCGTGGGCGTGCACCAGGCGCTGAACAACCACACCTACGTCTTCGTCTGGAAGCTCCTCCCCGAGACCATCCAGGTGATCACCTACGTCTACCTGGCCGGCATCCTGGCCGGCGTGCCGCTCACGCCCGCGCTGCTCCGCAAGATGGAGAAGAAGACGGTGGCCGCCATCGGCTTCGCCCTGGTCGCCATCGGCTGGATCGTCCTGCCCGGCGCGCGCGGCCTGGGCCTCTTCGCGCCCGTCGGCGCAGCCGCCCTGCCGTGGCTCTGCGCCAGCGCGCTGGTCTTCGGCTTGGCCTCGGGCCTCGTCTTCATCGTGTTCCCCTCGATGATGGCCGACGCGGCCGAGGAGCACGAACATCTGCACGGCTCGCGCCGGGAGGGTCTGTTCTTCTCCGGGCTCGGGTTCGCGGGCAAGGCCTCCAACGGGATGGGCCTCCTGATCGGCGGCTTCGCCCTGGACCTGCTGCGCTTCCCCCGCGATGTCGGCCGGCAGGTGAACGCCGTGGTCTCCGAGGACGTGCTGTCTCACCTTGTCCTGGCGTGGGGCTGGGTTCCCGCCGCGCTGGTCGGCCTCGGCGCCCTG
>PNJM01000429.1 GCA_013821865.1 Rhodocyclaceae bacterium | reverse complement strand
CTCCGTTAAGTAAATTCTACGAGGTATCGAGGATGATGCCGTTGCGGGTGAAGCTGGTTTGGCAGTGTGGGCAGGTGCAGAGGGCGAGTGCTTCCATGAGCCAGCGGCGGACTTCAGGCAGCGAGGGGCGTTTTTTTTGACGCTTGGAGGCGGGCCAGGAAGCAGAAAGCCAGGAAGCACAGGGCGAGATGATGATGCAGGCCCCGCCATGAGCGGCCCTCGAAGTGGTCGAGTCCGAGTTCCTCCTTGAGCTGCTGGTAGCCCTGTTCGATCGCCCAGCGTTGGTGCGCCAAGCGCACCAGTTCCTCTAGAGGAGTGTCTTCCGGCAGGTTCGAGAGGTAGTATTTGAAGGTGTCGCCCCCGAGTTGCTCGATCAACAACCAGCGAGCCGGGCCGGGTTGACGCCAACGGCTGCGACGCTGGGAGCCCTGCACCCGGATGGCGATGGCCCGGATGGCCGCGCCGTCCGCTCGGGGCAGGCGAACCTCGGTCCAGCGCTTCGGCTGGGCCAGCAGCTTGTCCCGCCACTCGACCATCGAAAGGGGACGCATCTTGGGATCGCTCACGACGGCGTGCTGGCGTGGCCGGCCACGACCGGTCTGCCGGAGCACCGCTTGGGCCTCGGCCGGCCACGCGGCGACATTGCCGGGCACCTGGGCCACGTAGGGCTCGGCTCTCTTTTCCAGTTCCGCGAGCAGCGGTTGCACCACGCCGTAGCCGGCATCGAAGACGATGGCCTGATAGGCCGGCGACTGCGGCTTCATCTCGTCGAGCAGGTCCAGCGCGATGCGCCACTTCTCGCGGAAGCGTTGCTCCTCGCCCGGCACGCCCGCCCGGCTCATCCGGGGGACATCGTCGGTCCACTCCGCCGGCAGATAAAGTTGTGCCGCCAGCGGCCAGTGCCGCCCGGCCGCTCCCACCCAATGCCAGGTCACGATGGACTGGCAGTTGGCGATCTTGCCCAGCGCGCCGCAATACTGGCGGGCCACGCCGACGGAGTGGCGACCCTGCTTGGGCAGGCTGGTGTCGTCGAGCACCAGCACCCCGCCGGCCGACGCGGACGCTCGCATCTTCTGGCGCAGCCGGTGGAGCACGGCCCGATGGTCCCACGGGCTTTGATTGACGAACTGCTGGAGCGCCTGCTCGTCTCCGTCGATCCGCGCGGCCATCGGCTCGATCGACTTGCGCTCCCCTTCGCGGAGCAATCCCTCCAGATACTTGCCGCACCAGTGCCGGCGTTCGCTTCGCCCAAGCTCCTCGGCGAACTCCGCCACGAAATCCTGCAATTGCTGCCTTATCTTCGTCACCTGCCGTGCGTTCATCATGCCAGCAGCCTGCCGGCTACCGGAAACTACTCAATCTTTACTTAACGGAGTAGTG
>PNJM01000428.1 GCA_013821865.1 Rhodocyclaceae bacterium | reverse complement strand
GGGACGTAAAAGTTCCCATCCGGCGCGCGGCGGGGCTGCCCTTGCTGCGGGGGCTGCCCCGGAGCCTCGCGAGCGGGCTGAGACGCGGCCGGCGGCTGCTGCCCGCGCCGATCCTGCGGCTTGTAGAACTCACCGCCGCGCAGTTCCTCAACCCGCTTCTGATTGAACGCCAACCGGCGCTCGGCCATGGCGATGCCTCGATCCAGAATCTTTACCCGCACGTCATGGGGCAAGCTGGCCGAGCCCTGGATTTCCAGAAGGATTTTGCGCTCGCCTTCCGTGGGCGCCCCACCAAATATGGCCTTCAAGCTGGAGAGCGAGTTGGCCGTGACGAGATTGTTGTATTCGGTCGTGGCCTGACCGGACTCGCTGCCGGCGAGCCCCGTCACCTGGCCGCGAAGCCCCGCCAACGGCCCCTGATACGCCTTGGCCGAAAGCTCTCTGGCCGCCCGCAGGTTCTCGATGACGGTCTGATTTGTCAGCACCGCCTCGTCGGCCTCCAGAATGGCTTTCTTGTCGGTCGCGCTGAGAGGCTGCGCATCCTCGCGCGGCGTTTTGCCGGTCAGAACATAGGTTTCATAGCGCGGATCGCCGGGCTTCAACCCCGCACGGGCCGCCGCCTCCTTGCGCTGGTCCACCTCGCCGGCCGGGGTCGTCTTCGCCGTGAGCGTCCCGGTCAACAGGAAGGATTCGTAGCGCGGATCGTTCGGTGCCATGCCGACAGAGGCCGCGACGCTGCGCCGCCTTTCGACAAGGGCGGCCGGGTCGTCGCTCGATTTCTCGCGCGCATACTCGGCCGGGCTCCTTGACGTGGTGAGGCCCATCGAGCGCGCCCATATGAACTCCTTGACGGAATCGGGGGCCTTCCCGGCCTCCAGCGCCTCTTGCAGATAGGTCATGCCAACCTGCCGAGCGGCGGGCGGAAGGTTCGGGTCCATCAGCGCCTTGCGCAGCGCCTCCACCTTGCCCTTGGACTGTTCCATGAGCTTCGCGCTGCGAACCTCCAGAACGTTCTCGCGCGTGACGGGCTGGCTCGCGATTGCCTTGTTGTCGATCGGCTGGCCGGGAACGACAAAGCCCTGCGCCTGCACAGCGCCCGGCGCTGGCAAATCCGCCATGGGAGCGGACTGCGCCGGCATCCCCTGCGCAGCCGGCTGGAACGCGGCAGCGAGCGCGTTGGGGGCATTGCCGCCCTGAGACGCGGCAAACGCTCGCGAGCCGCCATCCTGGTCGTTGGAATAGTCCGGCATGACCGGGCCGGATTGCGGCATCTGGCCGATGGCCGGGACCGCGCCGGGGGCGGGGAGGTCCGCGCCGATGTTGAAGGGGCGGCGAGGCGGCATGGGCGGCGCACTGGCAACCTGGCTCGCCTGCGGCTGG
>PNJM01000427.1 GCA_013821865.1 Rhodocyclaceae bacterium | reverse complement strand
CCGCATCGCCAGCCGCAACGCATTTATCGCCTGCATCCACAACCATGCCGACACAGACAGCGTGGTGTTCCTGATCTGCGAGCATTGCGGCGCGGTCGGAGAAGCGCCGTCGAGCACGGTGCGCGACAGCCTCAACGCCGCCGCCGCCGCCGCCGGATTTGTCCCCAAAATGCCGGTGATCGAGGTCCCGGGACTGTGCGCGCATTGCCGTGCGACCGGGACGAGGTAGGCTGGCCCCTTCGACGCTCTCGTCCGGGTTGTCCCAGCCGTCCAACCCTGCCATTTCGACCAGAGGACGTGGATACCCGGGATGATGCCGGGCGGGCCGCGCAGATAAGCCCTGAACGACACGCACCACACCGCCCGCCCGCTCGATCCGATCGCGATCGCCGTCGTACTGGTCCTGTGCCTGAGCTGGGGCTTCAACCAGGTCTCGGTGAAGCTGGCGCTGCCCGACATCCCGCCCTACCTGCAGGCCGCCATCCGCTCGGTCGGAGCGGCGGTGCTGGTCGCCCTGTGGACCAAGGCGCGCGGGATCGAGTTCATGGGGCGCGACGGCTCCCTGCGCGCGGGCCTGGCGGCGGGGGCGCTGTTCGGGCTGGAATTCCTGTTGATCTATCCGGCCCTGCAATGGACCACCGCGACGCGAGCGACGCTGTTCCTCTATCTGGCGCCGTTCTTCCTGGTTCTGGGCGCACGCTGGTTCCTGCCCGCCGACCATTTCAGCCGCGGGCAATGGGCCGGGCTCTGCCTGTCCTTCGCCGGCATGGTGGTGGCGTTCGGGCTGCCGACGCCGGCGGCCGATCCCCGACAGATGCTGGGCGATTGCATGATGGTGCTGGCGGCAGCCGTCTGGGCCGCCACCACGCTGGTGATCAAGGCGAGCGCGCTCAACCGCATCCCGTTCGAGAAGGCCATGCTCTACCAGCTGGCGGTCTCGGCCCCGATGCTGGCGCTTGCAGCCCTGTTATTCGGCGAGCGCATCGCCGAGATGCCGTCGGGCCGCGCGCTGGCAGCCTTGGGCTATCAGACCATTTGGGTTGTTCCGGTTACGTTCGTGGCGTGGTTTGCCCTGATTCAGCGGTATTCGGCCAGCCGCCTCTCGGCTTTCACCTTCCTGACGCCTATTTTTGGCGTGTTGGCCGGTCATCTGGTACTGGGTGAGCCGCTAACATGGGCCTTCGCGGCCGCGGTTGCGCTGGTTGCGGCCGGGCTCGTTCTGGTAAACCGCCCGCGTTGACGCGGCACAAGTCCTCTGGCACTGGCATGAACATGATCCAAGGCGACATCTCGGAAGTGGCGGGGCCGCAGGCCCGCCGCCGGTCGGTGGCGGTCGAGGTCGGCGGCGTGAAGGTCGGCGGCGAGGCCCCGATCGTCGTG
>PNJM01000426.1 GCA_013821865.1 Rhodocyclaceae bacterium | reverse complement strand
GGCTCCCGCCCCGATGCGCCAGTTGTCGATATTGCCGCCGGTATAGCTGGGCGGGATGGAATCGACCATGTCCGCCTCCTTCGGCGCCACGCCTGCGACGCCGAAGTGCGGCCGCACCGGCACGCGGATGTTCTTCAGCACGCCGTGGTTCTCCTTCACCGTCGAGTGATCGACGATGACGCCCGGGTAGTCGATGGTCTTGTGCACGACGCCGAAAGGATCGGTCTGCGGCGTCCACTGGAAGTTGTACACCGCCTGCGCCCAGTTGCGGTCCAGCCCGGCGTCGATTTCGTAAATGGTGATCACCTCGCGGTTCTTCGGCTCGGTGATCAGATCCTTGTAGTGGAAGCCCCACCAGGCGGCCGCGTTGACGCCGAAGCTCTTGCCCTTGTAGTTCGGGTTGGCGCTCGGCCGCGGCGCGACGTCGACGATGCGCACTTCGAGCACGTCGCCTTCTTCGGCGCCCTTCACGTACACCGGCCCGGTGCATATGTGTACACCGAGGCCTTCGCCGGCGCCGCGCCCGAACAGGCTGGCGTCCATCGGACCGGCACCGCGGCGGATGACGCCCTTCTTCTTCTTGTCCCAGTAGAAGACGCTTTCGGCGCCGGGGTCGCCCTTGATCATGCGCTCGTAGTCGTCGCCGGCGTGGTGGGTCAGCGTTTCGATGGTGACGAAGTCACCCGGGTTGATTTCGACCTGCGGCTTCAGCGATTTCGAGAAGTAGCCCCAGTGCACGGTGTCGGCGCTGGCGGCGATGTAATAGTGGTTGCGCGTCTTCATCGAGCCGTCGGCCTCGCGCGCCATCGACTGGCCGACCCAGCCGGCGCTCAGCGTGCCGAACCCCGCTGCCAGCGAACCCTTGAGCAGTCCGCGCCGCGCCGGATCGGGTGGCGCGGGCGTGCGCAGTTCGGGCTCGCCGTTGCCGTCCACCTTCACCGTCAGACGGCCGTTCGGATCGCAGAAGCTGCAGTGCTGGTGCGCGGGATGGGTGCAGGCAGACATGGGGCGTTCTCCTTCTGGTCAGTGGGGATGTGAAACACCGCGTGCGGCGGTGCATCAATCGTGCCGGATGGAAAAGCCTTGAAAATCAATGGGGATCCGACGCCAAAGCGCACGGAAGGGGTGCGTTGCGCACTGCAACAGGGCCGCGACGCAACCTGAGCAGGGTTTGTGCAAACGGGTGAGGGTGCGATTGTGACGTGTAATAAACTTCGCGCTCCCCGGAATCCGCCCTCGCCGGCAACCGCCGCGAGCGCCTCCGGATCAGACGGTCAGACCGCCCCCGAAAGCGCATGGAACTCGAAAACTATTCCGATATTGAAAAGGCTGCGCTGCGCGGCCGCCGTGAAATCCTTCGTCTGGGCATCGGCCTGCTGT
>PNJM01000425.1 GCA_013821865.1 Rhodocyclaceae bacterium | reverse complement strand
ATGCGCTTCTTGACCTCGCGCTCGAGGTTCGACTTGATCTCGGCGCGCATTTTCGCCAGATCGCCATCCTCGATGCCGAGGGACCTGGCGAAATCGCCATCCACTTCGGGCAACTGCGGGCCTTCCACGCTCTTCACCGCAACTTCGAAGCTGACCTGCTTGCCGGCCAGTTCGGCAGCCTGGTAATCGGCCGGAAAGGTCAGGTCGAAAGTCTTGCGCTCGCCCGCCTTCATGCCCTCGATGGCTTTCTCGAATTCCGGCAGCATGCGGCCGGCGCCGAGCATCACCGGATAGTCGGTGGCTTCCCCGCCCTGAAACACCTCGCCGTTCAGGCGGCCGGTGAAGTCGATGACGACACGATCCTCGTTGACCGCCGCGCGCTCGACGGCGGCGAAAGTCGTGCGCTGCTTGCGCAGCACATCGATCGTCTTGTCCGCCTCGGCCTCACCCACTTCCACGATGGGGCGCTCGACTGCCTTGCCGGAAACGTCATTCAGCTTGATCTCGGGATAGACCTCGAACACCGCGGAGAACTCCAGCTTCTCGCTGTTCTCGCCGCCCTTGGGCTCGATGCGCGGGTAGCCGGCGACGCGCAGCTTCTGCTCGCGCACCGCACTGCCGAAGGCCTTGTCGACCGCATCGCCGATCGCCTCCGAGCGCGCCTGCGCACCATACTGCTGCGCCACCAGCTTGAACGGCACCTTGCCCGGACGGAAGCCGGGCATTTTCACCGTCCGCGCCAGCTGCTTCAGGCGCTGCTCAACTTCCTTGTCGATGTCCGCCAACGTCACCGCCATGTCGAGGCGGCGTTCGAGGGCGCTTGCGGGTTCCTGGTTGGTCTGCATGAAAATATCCTGGATTGAATCAATAGGGTTGAGGCGGGCAGGCGGTGCATCTGTGCGGCCTGCCTGGTGCGAAGGGTGGGACTCGAACCCGCACGCCTTGCGGCGCTGGAACCTAAATCCAGTGCGTCTACCAATTCCGCCACCTTCGCCTGCTGCCATTTTACCCGATCCCCCCTATACTGTCAGCCTTTGCCCGCCGGGCATGCGGTGCAAGTGCCCGTCACGCCAAGCCTTTTCGATGCCGGTCGACCACTACGAGAACTTTCCCGTCGCCTCCTTCCTGCTGCCCGCGCGCCTGCGCGAGCCGGTGGCGGCGATCTACTGGTTCGCCCGCAGCGCGGACGACATCGCCGACGAGGGTGATGTTCCCGATGCGGAGCGCCTGCGCGGGCTCGACCGCTTCCGCGGCGAACTCGACGCCATCGAAGCGCGGCGCCCGACCGACGACCCGCTGTTCCTCCGCCTGCGTCCGGCGATCGAGGCGCACGCCTTGCCGCTCCGGCTTTTCCGCGACCTGCTCGATGCTTTCAGCCAG
>PNJM01000424.1 GCA_013821865.1 Rhodocyclaceae bacterium | reverse complement strand
CGGGCGGTCAATTGGCGCAGGGGTACTGCGCACACCAGCGAGACATGGCGCAGCCGGCCATAATGCCCGGCCTTCAGATCGCGCGTGAATTTGGCCAGAGCAGGATGCAGTGCAAAGTTCTGGTTGACGCCAAGCGCCGTGCTCTTCTCAGCCGCCAGCGCCACCAGCGCGTTCGCCTCGGCGAGGGTGATGCCAAGCGGCTTCTCCAGCAAAGTCGGCAAGCCGGCATTCAGGGCCGCGCCGCCGACAGCGGCGTGCAAGTGCGGCGGCACCATGACATGCACGCGATCAATCGCCTGGGCTGCAATCGCCTCGGCCAGTGACGAAAATGCGCGCGCGCCACCGGCCTGACCGGCCAGTCGTTCGGCAGCAGGAAGGTTCGGGTCAATGACGGCGGAGACTTTGAGCCCCGGCAGGCTGCGGATGGCATCCACATGGGTTGCCGCGATAAATCCTGCGCCAACCAGTCCTATGCGCGTCTCAGTCATCGCTGCTCCCTTCGGAATGCTCAGTTAACGCTTGGGCATTCTTTAGTCTGTTTGATTTCAGCGCTTGCTGGCCGATCTCATCGCGAGACGCTCTAGCATTGCAGCACAGAATCACAAACCGCTTAGGCCCATTTTGGCCCCGAATTAGGCAACGACGTGTGAGGATTTGCTTAAAGGGATTACCCGACCGGCGAAGTCACGATCGGGCGCGCGGTTTGCGCCTGCGGGTGGCCATGCCTCCCGCCAGGAGCATGATAATCCCTGTGCCGACCAGCCCGAAACTGCCAGGCTCTGGCACCGGCGTGCAATTGTCACAGACCTTGATCGAACCCGTACCGTTGAACACGGTCTGGGTCAGATCGACATTGGTGACGATAATCCGCAGGATCAGTTCATAGAGTCCCGGCGTATCGAGCGCAGTTCCCGGACCCGTGCCCACCGTCGTGATAAGACCATCGAGCCCGTCGCCCGTGGCGAGTAAAACTTCGCCAAGACCGGTGTTGATCAGCCATTGGATGGTGAAAGTCTCATCGGTCAGACCCGTGATGATCGAGTCTGTGCCGTCGAGTCTCAGGTCATCCTTGATACAGACTTCATAGGACCCTGCCTCGACCTCCACCTCGACTGTACCGCCCGAGGAACTGCCGCCACTCGAACTGCCGCTGCCGCCAGACGATGCGCCAGAACTTGAGCCGCCGGAACTGCCGCCGCTCGATGCGCCGCTGCTGCCAGACGATGCACCGGAGCTTGCGCCCGACGAGCCACTGCCACTGGAGGCGCCGCTGCTCGAGGACGATGCGCCGGAGCTGCCGCCGCTGCTGCCGGAGGATGCGCCGGAGCTGCCGCCGCTGGAGGCACCACTGCTCGAGGACGATGCCCCGGAACTGCCGCC
>PNJM01000423.1 GCA_013821865.1 Rhodocyclaceae bacterium | reverse complement strand
TACCGGAAGATGGCGGAGGTGACGCCGCGCGGCGGCTGGATGTTCCACGCCATCGACCTGCGCGACCACCGCCATTTCGACGCCGACCCCCTCGCCTTCCTGACGCTGACCGAAGCGGAATACGCGCCGATCAAGTCAGAGAACCGGCTGCGGGCCTCGCATCACCGCGCCCTGATGGACGCCCACGGGTTCGACGTGGTGGTGGAGCGGGGCCAGGTCATCGGCCCCGACGGTACGCTGTCCTGGGTCGAGCGCGGCAGCGATGCCGCGCCGGGCGTGACGGAAGCCCAGCGCGAGCGCTTCACACCGGAGTTCCGAGGGCTCGACCTCCTCGACCTCTCGACGACCTCGGTGCAGATGCTCTGCCGTCGGCGCTAGCCAGAGGTTGGCCTGCTCATCTCTCGAAGGCCGGACTGAGCCGCAATGACATCGTTCGCATTCGAGCGATTTCCTTCACCCGCCGGCAAGACCTCTGAATCCCGCTGACGCTGCGGCAATGGTTAATTTTACCTTGTTTATGCGTTTACCTTGCGTTCATCAGTTCGATCCGGCTTTCTGAACTCCACAAGCGGCGCGCTGACGCCGCGACACAGGGTTCAGACAGATGCGGCAGGTTCTGGTTTCTTCGACATTCGGTGCGGCGCTCCTGCTGGCTTCGGCACCGGCGCAGGCCGGCGGCGGCTGCTACGGATCGTCCTGCCGCCCGGCGCCCCAGCCCTGCAAGGGCTCCTCCTGCTACAACCTCGTGCAGACGCCGCCGGTCTACGGCACGGTCGCCGAGACCTATCTCGCCCGCCCGGCGCGGACGCAGGCGCAGGTCATCCCGGCCGAATACGAGACGGTCAGCGAGAAGGTTCTCATCCACCCGGCCCGCCAGATCCCGCATCATCGCCCGGCCCGCTACGAGACTGTCTCGGAGAAGGTGATGATCTCGCCCGGCGGCAAGCGCTGGGAGGTCACCACCGACGCCTATGGCCGCACCACCGGCTGCTGGGTCTATGACAAGCCGCGCTACGGCTACAGCCATCGCAAGGTCGAGGTCGAGCCGGCAAGCGTCTCCTACGAGACCATCCCCGCCGTCTATGGCGAGCGCCAGCGCAGCGTCATGACGCGCCCCACCCAAGTGGTCCATCACACCATTCCGGCGGTCTACGGCACGCATCATCGCAAGGTGATGATCAGCCCCGGCGGCCAGCACTGGGCCCGCGGCGGCTACTGAGTTTTCCACGCCTACGAGAGTTTCGGACGACCCTTCACTACGGACAAGACCACTTCAAAACCCCGGCCTCGCGCCGGGGTCTTTTTTTCGTCGGTATCTGTTCGTGAGGGGGCGAGGCGGCTCAGGCCAGCTTGCCGGTGATCAGAACCAGCACGCCGAGGCCG
>PNJM01000422.1 GCA_013821865.1 Rhodocyclaceae bacterium | reverse complement strand
CGCGCCGGCGCGCCGTCTTCCCCTCCCCCGCATGCCCCGGGGAGGAACAAGGGCCACAGCCCGGGCGCGCGAGCGCGGCGCGGCAGTCTTCTGTGGGCATCCCCTTGCGGGAAATGCGCGCCGCCTGGCGGCGCGCCGTTGGCGGCGTTCTCCTTCCGGCGTCGGCCGCGCTTTCCTCCGGACGGAGCCTTTACGGGCCCCGGCCTTCGATCAGCCGGCTCCCGGCAGGGGTTGGTGGTGACCCCGGACTGAGCCCCGACGCCGCCCGGGTGGGGTGCGTCTCCCCCGCCCGCCGGCGCCGCACCGGCCGCAGGCCCGGATTTCCCGGGCGCCGGCCGTCGGGGGAGCGCCGCATCTCCGGCGCCGCCCCGATCCGTCCCGCCTCCACGACGCCTCATGAAAGCGTCCCCTCGGCGGGGTGAGATGCGGCAGCACAGCTAGATCCTCGATATAAGTAATAATTCCTATCGTGGATCGAACCCTCCGCATTCCTGAGCGCCTATCCGGCTGCGGCCGAGGCTCGGCCACAGAACTCCCGGGTTCCCTCCGGCATGGCCAGGCTTGTCCCGGCCATCCAGGTCTTTCTTTGCCGAGGCATCCAAGGGAGCAAGACGTGGATGCCCCGGACAAGGCCGGCATGACGAAGCGGAGGGAGCCGGGCATAGCGAGGGGAAGAGGCAGGACCGGGCTGGATTGACCTATCTCAACGCCTTCCGAGGCGATGCGCCTAAAAGTTTTCCTGCTGCTCCGCAGCTTTCCATTCACAGGAGAACAGGAGGACCGAGTCATGGTCGATGCAGCAACCAAGGTGCCCGTGAAGGCGGAAGCGAAGCCGGCCAGCGAAGCGGGCGCGCCGCAGGTGTGGCATCCGTTCGAAACCCTGCGCCGCGAGGTCGATCGGCTGTTCCAGGATTTTGGACGCGGCCTCGGCCGCTCGCCGTTTAGCCGGTCGCCGTTCAGCCTCGAGCCGTTCTGGCAGCGCGAGTCCAGCATCGCCGCGCCCGCGGTGGATGTGGTGGAGAAGGACAATGCCTATGAGATCAGGGCCGACCTGCCGGGCATCGACGAGAAGGACCTCGAGGTCCAACTGGTCAATGGCAACCTGACCATCAAGGGCGAGAAGAAGCAGGAAAAGGAGGAGAAGAAGGAGAACTACTATTTGAGCGAACGGCAGTTCGGCTTCTTCCAGCGCTCCTTCGCGGTTCCGGAGGGCGTCGACACCGCCAAGATCGAGGCGGACTTCAAGAAGGGCGTGCTGACCATTACGCTACCCAAGAAGCCCGAGGCGCAGAAGCCGGCCAAAAAGATCGACGTCAAGGCTGCATAGGCTCGCACGATGCCGCACCTCGGCCGGCCGAGCCGCCCGGCATCGGCGGTGTTGATTCCAACGCCGCCGGCGCCGTGCTTT
>PNJM01000421.1 GCA_013821865.1 Rhodocyclaceae bacterium | reverse complement strand
GACTATGGCGGCGCAGCTTGGCGGCAAGGTCGAGAACGCCGCCAAGCGGGAATTCGGCTACGCTGAGATCCGCGCACGCGGCCATTCCAGGCTGCTGGAAGGCATCCAGGACAGCGTCAGTGTCGAAGGGCATGGTTTGCTCGATGTCTGGATGAGCCATGGCGACAAGGTGACCGAACTGCCGCCCGGCTTCAAGGTGATAGCCAGCAACCCGTCCACCCCCATTGCCGGCATGGCCGACGAACAGCGCGGCTTTTACGGCGTGCAATTCCATCCGGAGGTGACGCACACGATCCAGGGCAAGGCGATTTTTGCCCGCTTTGTGCATGACATCTGCGGCTGCGGTGGCGACTGGAACATGCCGAACTACATCGGCGAGGCAGTGGAGAAAATCCGCGCCCATGTCGGCAAGGAGGCGGTGATCCTCGGCTTGTCCGGCGGCGTCGACTCCTCGGTTGCGGCGGCGCTGATCCATCGCGCCATCGGCGATCAGCTTACCTGCGTGTTCGTGGACAATGGCCTGCTGCGGCTGAACGAGGCGGAGCAGGTGATGAAGACCTTCGCCCGCAGCCTGGGCGTGAAGGTCATCCATGTCGATGCTTCCGAGCAGTTCCTCGGCAAGCTGGCCGGCGTGACCGACCCGGAGATGAAGCGCCGCATCATCGGCGGCGAGTTCGTCGAGGTATTCCAGGCCGAGGCGGCGAAGCTGCCCCGGGCGAAGTGGCTGGCGCAGGGCACCATCTACCCGGATGTGATCGAATCCGCCGGCGCCAAGACCAAGAAGGCCCACACCATCAAGTCGCATCACAACGTCGGCGGTCTTCCCGAAACGCTGCATCTCAAGCTGCTCGAGCCGCTGCGCGAGCTGTTCAAGGACGAAGTGCGCGAGTTGGGCGTCGCGCTCGGCCTGCCGCACGACATGGTCTATCGTCACCCATTCCCGGGTCCCGGCCTCGGCGTGCGCATCCTGGGCGAGGTGAAGCGCAACTACGCCGAACTGCTGCGCCGAGCCGACGCCATTTTCATAGACGAGCTGCGTGCTGCCGAGTGGTACGAAAAGACTTCGCAGGCTTTCGCCGTGTTCCTGCCGGTGCGCTCGGTCGGCGTCATGGGTGACGGCCGCACCTACGAGAACGTCGTCGCGCTGCGCGCCGTGCAGACGCAGGATTTCATGACCGCGCAATGGGCAGAACTGCCATACTCCCTGCTCGGCCGCGTCTCCAACCGCATCATCAACGAAGTACGCGGCATCAACCGCGTCGTCTATGACATTTCCGGCAAGCCGCCGGCGACCATCGAGTGGGAGTGACGGGTGTTTGTAATAGATTGTTTTATAAGTGAAAACAGCTTGAGCATTGATAATGCGTCATCAATCATCAACAAGATTATCTCATTTGCAAAACAAGGAGA
>PNJM01000420.1 GCA_013821865.1 Rhodocyclaceae bacterium | reverse complement strand
CGCGGTTCTTCTCAATTGCCTGGCATTCGCGCTGGGTTCGATGGGGGACGTCGAGGGTGCAGTTAAGGCCCTCAATAAACTGAACCCGCAGAAGCTGAACGACAGGCTCCGGAACGTCATGGCCGCTAACATCGGCCTGTGTGCATTTCGGTCTGGCAAGGTCCAGGAGGGGCTCGCCGCCTATCGCCGCGCTATCGAAGGCTTCATGAAGATGCACGCGCCCGCCGAAAGCGCCTCGGCGCGTGCCTATCTGGCGCGGGAGGCCGCCATGGCAGGATTGCCGGAGGCCGGCAAGTTGCTGGTTGAGGCCGAAGACGCTCTGCGTCCCTTCAAGACAGCTGAAGCCCAACTGATCATTCGCAGGTTGAGGGGCGAGGATGTCGACGCACAGTTGGCGAACGCTCGGCAAGCTCAGGAGCAGGCGAAGAAGCTTGCCAGACTTCGGGCCATCACTTGGACCACGCCGGGCCTGCCCGGGAAAGAGGGCGTAGTGGGCAGGTTGTTGCTTTAGATTCCCATATACGACCCAGCGCCGGCCAACGGCGGCGCTGGGTATTTCGAATAGCTGAGGTCGAGACGAATACTACCTCGGCGACGCCCCGACCCTCAGCACCGGAGGGTAACCGACGCGCGCCCTGGCGGCGACCCCCAGCTTGGCACGGGTCTGACGCTCGACCCTGCGCGTGTGCGTGGGGTGGATCTTCGGCGCTGGCGGCACGATCGGCACCACGGGCTGGAAGGGGCCGGTCGGGATCGCCAGGGGCGGGCCCTTTGGAGCGGGCATCGGCTTGGCGACCGGCGGGACGGCGGGCGGCAGGTCGAAGGGCAACTCTAGCTGCCTGTCGTCGTCGACCGGCATGGCCGCCTGCGCCTTCGGGGGCAGCACCCCCTCCATCACGACGAGGCCCTTCAGCCCCTTGCCGTACGCCAGGGCGTCCGCCGCCTCCTGCTGGCCCTGGAGGGTCCAGTGGGCGTAATGCGTCATCGCCGTCTTGGGGTTCATCCCGAGCAGGTCGGCCATGGCCATGACGCTGACGCCCATTACGCGGAGGTGGGTTGCTGCCGTGTGGCGAAGGACGTGCGGGAGGACATCCTTTCCGAGGCCGGCGTCAGCCACCACGGCGTCCCACCCGAACGAGATCCTGGCGGCGTAGGGCGACCCGTCGGGCTTGTGGACGACGTGTTCGATCCCGAGCGGCATGTCGGTGTTACGCCACCGCCGCATCATGCCGCAGATCTTGGGCGACATCAGCGAGGAATGCTGCGGCTTTCCCTCGCTCGGATCGGTGCCGAACCCGGCCCTGTGGATGATGCGTCCCTCGACGTCGATGCAGCCGTGGTCGGACGACCCGACCCACCGCAGGCCGAGCATCGCCGAGTGACGGGTGCCCGTATAGTAGCCGAGCGCGA
>PNJM01000419.1 GCA_013821865.1 Rhodocyclaceae bacterium | reverse complement strand
TAGGAAATGTCCGTCAGCAGCAGGCCGGCGATGTAGAGCACGGAGCCGATGAACACCATGGCCCGCACCACGGCGAAGTCCTGGGCGTTGATGGCATCGATGGTGTAGGAGCCGAGGCCGGGAATGCCGAAGAAGGATTCCGTGAGCAGGCTGCCCATGAAAAGCAGCGGGATCACCACCACGACCCCGGTCAGGATCGGGATCATGGCGTTCTTCAGGACGTGGCGAAACAGCACCCGCATCTCCGACAGGCCCTTGGCCCGCGCGGTGCGCACGTAGTCGCGGTTGATTTCCTCGAGGAAGATGGTGCGGTACCAGCGCGTGCTGCTGCCGACGCCGGCAACAACGCTGATCAGCACCGGCAGAAGCAGGAACCTCATCGCGTCGGCGCCGCCCGAATAGCCTGAAATCGGCACCAGGTGCCACACCTTGCTCACGAGGTACTGGCCGCCGATGATGTAGAAGAGGCCCGAGATCGACATCATTGCCACGCAGACGACGACGCCCCAGAAATCCAGGTAGGTGGCGCGGAAGAACACCAGCATCAGGGCGAACGAGACCGTGACGAGCAGCCCGAGCAGGAACACCGGCAGGGCGATGGCCAGGCTCGGCCCCATGCGCGTCTTGATCTCGTGGGCGATGTCGCGTCCATCGTCGGCGCGACCGAAGTCGAATACGAACAGCCTGACCGACTTCTCGAAGAAAATGGTGCCGGTGACCTGCGCAACACCGCTGGCTTTAGTGTTGTAGAGCAGCGGCTTGTCGTAGCCGCGCTCCGCTTTCCATTTCTCGATGGCGTCCGGCGTGACGCGCTTGATGCCGAGCTGCATGCGCGCCATGTCGTCAGGCGTGTTCACCACGAAGAACAGCGTGAAGGTGAGCAGGTTCACTCCGATCAGGATCGGCAGGGCGTAGAGCAGGCGGCGGAGGATATAGGCAATCATGCCTGCCTCTCCCGCCTGCGCTCGTGGCGGCGGTAGCTCAACACGGCCGGCGCCGCGCCGGCGGCGAGCACGAGGGCAAGCAGCCCGAACGGCCAGAGCACCGGCCGGTTCCATTCGGCACGCCTCTTCTCGCGCAGCGCCGCGTCGATCTTCTGGTACTTGAGGCCGTTCCTCGCCATGTGGTTGGGCTTGAGGTTGGAGACCCAGGCATGGTGCAGGCTGTAATCCTTGGGGTGGAAGCCGAACGACCAGGGCGCATCCTCGCGCAGGATGGCGAGCATGCGGTCGATCAGCGCCTGGCGCGCAGGGCCGTTCTCCATGTGCTTCACCTCCTCGAACAGCCGGTCGTACTCGGAATTCGAATAATTCGCCGCATTCTCGCCCTGGGATTTCGCGCGGCTTTGCGGAGAATGGAAGAGAAAAAGGAAGTTCTCCGGGTCGGGATAATCCGCATTCCAGCCCCAGA